>JAKSBY010000669.1 GCA_022360855.1 Sphingomonadales bacterium
CCGATCCGGGGAGCTACGGGCTAGTGACGGGCAACAGCTGGTATCTCTCCAGGCATTCGTTTGGCGTTTACTCCACCACACCGCCGCGCGCGCCTTGGCGGCGTCCGGACTCCGCCGGCTGTCAGCGGGAGATCGACAGGCGCGAGAGCCCGCCTTTCACCGAAACGCCAAATGGCGCCGGGCGCATCGAGACCTACACGGTCGTGTTCGACCGCTCCGGGCCCGCCGTGGGCATTGTCATCGGCCGGCTTGACGAGGGCGACGCGCGCTTTTTTGCGCGGATTAGCGAACCGGACGCTCTGGCCAAGCTGATGGCGCAGGATTGCGTCGGCCGGCCGATTATGGTGAGCTCGGGCCAAGGCAATACCGCAAAGCTCATGGCCTGCTGATGGGAATCCGCCTGGACAGTAAGACGGTACCGGTGATCGCCAATGCGGTGGAACAGGTGCTCGGCCTCGGCCATCCGTTGGCGCAGGACGTGCGCGACGTGTTGCGCGACCCGTCGCTCGCCGGGGAGGTCTGGTCGCGGATCGACGCCCTGCCCGATGTCCATCGCAAAGCCATCGCCGGGCTGGCCGCGGCGGCAATCCTGCCCAACCTGGGGCATGACGGCGAGGCCTAGGATGAAATTTTAGCTGCTATAGATTATCTTTTGTTAGACTGCTATGAGTACCTCCATCTAAAAACCATAATAATACTTCGGTAAGTTATCAGGCGAATTTGGGAGCCTATTGGTCTGAGATTTTCCGGGGGTTAAGCGTATAGTCGTCGGCGTTGCGGCCCTGTTGTCGCCGCTGTTGTTCTTGTTTGCCTACTCCACCCATGCAAACGCCAGCATAATCGTTGCCGATAACCTTTCGGCACCGGGCAGTGACGGTGGTCAGATCGGATTTATCGCGATTCCGGCGGGGTTCTTCAATTCGGCCATGGGGCAGACGTTTACGGCCAATACCGGGGGAATCCTGGAGACAATCACCGTCCGACATAGCTCGGCCGCGCCGGAACTCAATCCGCTTGTTATGAGCTTCTTCGCGGCGGCGTTCGAGACGCCTTCCACAACCGATTTGACCGGGGCGGCCCTCGCACAAGTGACCATTCCCTACGCCTCGATTCCCGGGAACGCGAGCTACACCACCGACTTCGACTTTTCTAGCTTCAACATCAACCTGGCTTCAGGCGATACCTATGGCTTCCTGCTCAGCACGGCCACCGGACGGAGCCTGAATTTTGTCGGCCAATACGGTGCTCCTTTCTCGGGGAATACCTATGCCGGCGGCAACAATGTTCGCGGAACCAATGGGGCGACAGGATCGACGTTTGGGGTGTCCTCGGCCGACCTGTTATTCAGAGTAACCGTTGCATCGTCATCCCCACCCGTGTCGATGCCGGAACCGTCGAATCTTATGCTGCTGGCCCTCGGCCTCGGAGCATTCGGATTCGCCACGCGTATGCGCAGGAGATGAATCCTAGCGGCCCTGCACCAGTTCCGTGAATTTTTGCGCTAGTTCCGGCCCCTCAGGCCGGCTGACGACACCGATCCGCCTGCGGTGGTTGAAGCCTCTGAGCTTGACCCGGGCGACACCGTCCTGCCGGTAGCAATCGGGCATCACCGTAAAGCCCAGCCCGGCCGCGACCATGGCGATCGCCCGCTCGTCGTGCCGCGTCCGGTAGGCGATGCGGGGCCGCACATTGTGGTCCGTGAAGTGTCGGCTGGTTTCCGACAGAACCTCGCACGGCGTGCGCACGATGATGTTCTCGTTGGCGAGCGCCTCCGGATCGATCCGATCCGAACCGGCGAGCGGATGCGCGGCGGCGAGCGCCAAGCCATATCCCTCCTCGAAAAGCGCGTGGGCGGTAACCGGCATGGCGTCCGGCCGCAGGACGGTGATCGCCAAGTCGATGCGGCGCTCGTCCAAGCGGTTGGCGAGCTCCTGCTCGGTTCCTTCGAAGAGTTCGATGTCCACGTCCGGAAACGCCGAGCGAAACCGCCGAAAACGCGGGACCAGATCGGTCGCCGGCACGGTCCGCAGGAGACCGACGCGCAAGGCGACATCGAGGGGAACCTCGCGCATGGCCGCCTCGGCCTCGTTGCAGGCGTGCAGGATCGACTTGGCCCGGTCCACGAAACGGGTTCCCGCTTCGGTGAGGTAGACGCGCCGGCTGGTACGGCTGAACAGGCGCTTGGAGAGCCGGCCTTCGAGCTTCTTGATGCCCGCCGACAAGGTCGGCTGCGTCACGTGGCACTGCTCGGCGGCCTTGGTGAAGTTGCCGGTCTCGACCACGGCCAGGAAATAGCGTAGCTGATACAGTTCAAGCATAGACATATTCTATCGATAAGATTTGAAGGAACGATTTTATCTATTTACGTCAATCCTGTAATCTCTGTCAAAATACCACCCAAATAGGCGACGAGGGGGGCTTGTGACCGTTCTCAGGTCATCCATCTCCACCGCGAGCGACGATTTCAAGGCCAACGCTGCGGCCATGGACGCGGCGGTGGCGGATTTGCGCGAGAAAGTGGCGGAAATCAGCCTCGGCGGGCCGGAACGGTCGCGCCAGCGCCATCTCGACCGGGGCAAGCTGCTGCCGCGGGAGCGCGTTCAGCAGCTCATCGATCCCGGCGCGCCGTTCCTCGAATTCTCCCAGCTCGCCGCCTACGGCATGTATGGCGATACCATCAACGCCGCCGGCATCCTGACCGGCATCGGCCGGGTCTCGGGCACCGAATGCGTCATCGTCTGCAACGACGCCACGGTCAAGGGCGGCACCTACTATCCCGTGACGGTGAAAAAGCACCTCCGCGCCCAGGAGATCGCCCTGGAGAACCGCCTGCCCTGCATCTATCTGGTCGATTCCGGCGGCGCCAACCTGCCCAATCAGGACGAGGTCTTCCCCGACCGGGAGCATTTCGGCCGCATTTTCTATAACCAGGCGACCATGTCGGCCAAGGGCATCCCGCAGATCGCCGTGGTCATGGGGTCGTGCACCGCCGGCGGCGCCTATGTGCCGGCCATGGCCGACGAGAGCATTATCGTCCAGAATCAGGGCACGATCTTCCTCGGCGGCCCGCCGCTCGTCAAAGCCGCCACCGGCGAGGTGGTCTCGGCCGAAGACCTCGGCGGCGGCGACCTGCATTCGCGCACCTCGGGCGTGACCGACCATCTGGCGCATAACGACGCCCATGCGCTGGCGCAGGCGCGGGTGATCGTCGCCAATCTCAATCGTAAAAAACAGATCGAGCTGGCGATGCGGGAGCCGGAGCTGCCGGCCTACGACCCCTCCGAGATCAACGGCATCATCCCCGCCGATACGCGGCACCCCTATGACGTTCGGGAGGTCATCGCGCGCATCGTCGACGCTTCCTGGTTCGATGAGTTCAAGAAGCTCTACGGCACGACCTTGGTCTGCGGCTTCGCACACATCCATGGCTATCCTGTGGGCATCGTCGCCAACAATGGCGTGCTGTTTTCCGAATCCGCGCTCAAGGGCGCGCATTTCGTGGAGCTCTGCGCCCAGCGCGGCGTACCCCTGATCTTCCTGCAGAACATCACCGGCTTCATGGTGGGGCGCAAATACGAGGCCGGCGGCATCGCCAAG
>JAKSBY010000202.1 GCA_022360855.1 Sphingomonadales bacterium
CCCCAGGCGCGCATGGCGTCGCCGACCTTCGGCGGCTCGACCTTGATCACCTCGCAGCCATGATCCGCCATGAGCTGGCCGCAGAACGGCCCGGCGATAAGCTGCCCGAGCTCGATGGTCCTGAGGTCGCTCAGCGCGCCCAGCCGGTCGCTCCCGGAACCATTATTTTGCCCCCCGTCCTCGGCCATGCCGAATCTCCTCTTCCATTTTGTCCGGACAAATTTTATTTATACAGGTAAGATGGTTCAGATTAAAATACCCAATCTGGACTTTCTGCCAGGAAGGGCCAGAGGCGGGTTGACACTATGGGGCCGGGACCGAACCGATGACTGAGAGCAAGACCGCGACATCCGTGGAGATCGTGGAAGTGGGCGCGCGCGACGGATTGCAGAACGAACCCGTCAGCTTTTCCACCGAAGACAAGCTCGAGCTGATCGCGCGGGCCATGGATGCCGGCGTGCGCCGGCTGGAGGTGGCGAGCTTCGTGCACCCGAAGCTGGTGCCGCAGATGGCCGACGCGGAAGCCGTCGTTGCCGGCCTGCCCGACCGCGACGACATCACCTATATCGGCCTCGTCCTTAACAAGCGCGGCTATTTCCGCGCCGCCGAGACCAAGGTGGACGAGGTCGGCTGCGTGGTCTGCGCCACCGACACCTTCGGCCAAAAGAACCAGGGTCAAACCATCGAGGACGGCATCCAGGTATCAAAGGAAATCGTCGAGCTGGCGCGGCGCGACGGCAAGACAGCGCAGGTGACCATCTCGGCTGCGTTTGGCTGCCCGTTCGAGGGCGAGGTGCCGGAAACGCGGGTGGTGGAGATCGCCAAGCGCGTGGCCGAGGCCGGCCCGCGCGAGATCGCCATCGCCGATACCGTGGGCCTCGGCGTCCCCAGCCGGGTCACGGATATCGTTGGCGCGGTCAGGGAAGCGGTCGGCGACATTCCGCTCAGGGCGCATTTCCACAACACCCGCAACACCGGCATCGCCAATGCCTGGGCCGCGCTCGAGGCCGGGGTGGTCACTCTGGATTCCTCCATGGGCGGGCTCGGCGGCTGCCCCTTCGCGCCGAAGGCGACCGGCAACATCGCCACCGAGGACCTGCTCTATATGCTGGATCGTTCCGGCGTCAGGACCGGGGTCGATCTGGCGCAATACATCGCCGCGGCCGGCTGGCTGGAAGAAAGGCTCGGCCGCCGCCCGCCCGCCATGGTCAGCCAGGCCGGCGGCTTCCCCACCGGCGAGCTCGCCGCGTGAAGAAAGCCGTGGCGCGGAAACAACAGAATTCATAGGGAGTTTCGCAAAACATGACGTATCGGTTGGGCGTAGACGTCGGTGGCACCTTCACCGACCTTCTCGTCATCGAAAACGAGACCGGCAAGACCTATCGGTCGAAGGTGCCGTCGACCCCCGAGGACCCCTCCATCGCCGTGGTCGACGGCGCCAAGGCGCTCTGTGATTCGCAAGCCGTGGCGCCCGGCGACATTGACGTGTTCATGCACGGCACCACCGTCGCCACCAACGCGGTGCTGGAAGGCAAGGGCGCGCGGGTCGGCCTCGTCGTCACCGAAGGCTACAAGCAGGTGCTGCAGGTGGCGCGGTCCTATGTGCCCGGCGGGCTCGCCGCCTGGATCATCTGGCCCAAGCCCGAGCCCATGGCGCCCCTGGAATGCACCGCCGAGTGCCCGGAGCGCATCGGCGCCAATGGCGAGGTGGTGCGC
>JAKSBY010000215.1 GCA_022360855.1 Sphingomonadales bacterium
CGCGCAGTCCCCAATAACATGGTGGTGAGCGTTGAAGCGCCCAGGGAGAGGCGTTGCTGGCGCGTGTTCCTTAACGGGGGTCCAACATGGATACATATATCGTCTGGGTTTACATCCACGTGCTCTTGTTCGTGTTCTGGGTCGGAACGGATATCGGCGTGTTCATTCTCGGCAAATTCGCCCAGAGCGACAAATACCCCCCGGACATCAGGCTTTTCAGCATGAAGGTCGCGTTGCTGATCGACCGGTTCCCCCGCGTTTGTTTCGTGCTCATGATTCCGGTCGGCTTTCAGATGGCGGTACTGTCGGGCCTGCTGCCGCTGAGTGGGCCGCAGCTCGGCGGCATCTGGGCGGTGGCGCTGCTCTGGCTCGCCATCGTGTTCTGGACCTTCGCCAGGGACGGCGAGCCCATCGTCGCCAAGCTGCGCCATGTGGAGCGCGTCATCCAGCTTCTGGCGGTCGTGGTGATGACCGGCATCGGGCTGGTCTCGCTGACAGCGGAGGCGTCCGTCACCCCGGCCTGGCTTGCCATCAAGCTGATCGTGTTTGCCGGCGTCATTCTGATGGCGTTCGGCCTCGATCTGATTTCAGGGCTGTCTACCAGGGGCTTCGAAATGCTTGAAAAGGACGGCTACTCCGACGAGGCGCAGCGCGCAATCAAGGTCGGGCTCGACCGCATCTACGCCTTTGTTGTTTTCATCTATATCCTGTCCCTGACCGCTGCCTTTCTTGGGATCGCGAAATATCCCATATAGCCGGGACGCCTTAGCGTGGTTTGTGGCCCTATAGAAACGGCCACACGTCATTGCGAGCGGCGCGAAGCAATCCAGGGCTGGTAGGGCTCTGCTCCTCTTGTCATGCCCGTGTAAACGGGCATCCAGCCCGGCCTCGACATGGATTCCCGCGTGCGCGGGAATGACGGGCATGGGACTGAGATTGCCGCGTCGCTGACGCTACCCGCGATGACTGAAGGCATCAGCCCGCCGTCAGGTCGAATACCAGCTTGCCCTCCCGGGCCGTGCCTTCGCGTGCCGCGTGGGAGACCGCCTCGCGGTAGTTTTCCAGGGGGTAGGTCGCAGCGATCCGGGCCCCTATCTTGCCGGCGGCGATCAGGTCCGCGAGTTCTACGATGATGGCTTTCTGCTCGTCGAAGGAGCGTTCCAGCAGATTGAAGCCGGCATAGTAGCCGCGCACAAGGGTTCGCTTGTAGTGCAGGATCCAGGGCTCGATCTTGCAGGGCTCGCCGCTCATCAGGCCGAAATTGGCGACGGTCGCGCCGTTGCTGAGGCACTCGGCCAGCCGCCCCGTGGCGTCGCCGGCAACCCCGTCGAGCCCGATGGTCAAGGGCGCACCGCCGGTGGCGGCGTGCAGGCGCGCTGGCAGGTCGTCGCCGTCCACCAGCACCACATCCGCGCCCAGTGCCTTCAGCTCGTCCACCAGCGCCGCGCGGCGGACGATATTGGCGGTCCTGATGCCGCGCAGCCTGGCCAGCGCGATCAGCACGCGGCCGACATTGGAGTTGGCGGAGTTCTGCACGAACCAGTCGCCCGGGCCGAGCGGCGCGAGATCGCGCAGCGCGAAGTCGGCGGTGAACGCGTTAACCATCAGGGCGAGCTGGGCCGCATCCCCCTCCGGCGCCGGAATCAGGCGCGCGGCTTCCGCCACCACCTGTTCCCGCCAGGAGCCGCATTGCAGCGGCAGGAAGACCCGGTCGCCCACGGCCACGCCGCCGACATCCGGCCCGATCTCGACCACACGCCCCACGCCTTCGATACCGGGCACCTGGGGGAAGCTGACGGCCATGTCGCCCTGACCCTCGATGTCCCGGACCTCGCCGGTCTCCACATTGCGGATCATGGTCTTTTCGCCGGCAATGTTCTTCAGATCGCCGGCATGGATCGGGGTTGCCTCCACGCGGATCAGCACGTCCCCCGGCCCCGGCGTTTCGTCGGGAAGATCGACCAGCTCGAGAGCGTCCTCGGGCGGTCCGAAGCGGTTGTGGATGAGCGCTTTCATGGGCCGTCACTCCTTCTCTGCGGTTTCTCGTCGGCGCAGGCTTGCCGGATAAACAATTTATAGCAACATCAAAACTAATTTTTGACAATAATTATTTGATCATTCTATAGTCGCGCCAATGCTCTTGGGGGCGTTTGCCATACCGTAGTCGCTTTATCCCCTGCCGTTGAGGGAATTGGCAAATGCATTCGGCGGTATAAAAAACAAATAGGGAGGAAGGTTACGTGCCCAGGAACAATGTGTTTGCAGTCGCCGCCGGCGTCATGTGCGTCATGGTCGGCCTGCCCGCTCTGGCCCAAATCGATGGCGATGAGGAGCCCACTGTCGATAGAGAGGCTTTGCCGGATATACTCATCACGGCGCAGCGGCGCCAGACCGGTCTGCAGGATACGCCGGTAACGGTCACGGCGCTGTCGGAACGCCAGCTTCAGCAGCGCGTGGTCGTGCAAACGCTCGGCCTCGGCCGTCAGGTGCCCAATCTGGTGGCCAGCAACAACATTACGCTCGGCGGCTCCAACGCCTATTATCTGCGCGGCATCGGCAGTCAGGAATCGCTGGCCAGTTTCGACCCGCCCGTCATTACCTACGTGGATGAGGTGGTCGACCCCCGGCAGATCGCCAACAACGTCATGCTGCTGGATATCGAGCGCCTTGAGGTCCTGCGCGGGCCGCAGGGCACGCTGTTTGGCCGCAACACTACCGGCGGGGCGATCAGCATCATCACCCGCAAACCGGGGCCCGAATTCGAGGCCAAGGGCGAGTTGTCCTA
>JAKSBY010000034.1 GCA_022360855.1 Sphingomonadales bacterium
AAGCCCGGCGATTCGGTGATCGTTCTCCTGCTCGCCGGCTGGACGACATGGGCGTTTCAGGCGCCGTTGATCGGCGCCGTCGGCGCCATCGCCTTCGTCTTCGACGCGCTCCTCAAGGAGGGTGCCAAATCGCAGCTCATCTTCGCCGCGCTTCTTCTCGGCGTGGGCGTTTTCGTCGCCTTCGGGCAAGGCTTCGCCGTCGCCGCCGTGCCGGCGCCCGGGAGCGCGATGGAATGGGCCGCGGTCGGCACGGCCGTCTTGTTCGGGTTTGCCGCACTCACAACCCGCCAAGTCACCTCGCTTGGCGACAGGTCGGGCACGGCCCTGGACGTGACGCGCGTACGCTCCGGCATGCTGATCGGCCTCCTCCTGGCCGCGCTCTTCCTGTCAGGGCCGACGGCCGTCCTGACCGCGGTGCTCCTCTGGGCCTGCCTTGCCGGGATCGGAATCGCCCATCTGCGCCGTCTGGTGCGACGCTAGGGTGGCCGCAAGCCCCGAGACGGCGGGCGCGGACGCGGCCGGCATCGCCGGCTTCGACCTGATGGCGCTGCCTCAGGATTTTGTGCCGGAAGCTTACCGCTACTTCGCCGCGCTCCGGCGCGCGAGCCCGGTGCACCGGAATTCCGACGGCTCCTTCGCGCTCTCCCGCTACGACGATCTCGTGAGCGTGTATCGCGATCCGGCTACCTGGAGCTCCGACAAGAAGCTCGAATTCAAACCTAAATTCGGTGCCTCCCCGCTCTATGAGCACCATACGACCAGCCTGGTCTTCCGCGACCCGCCCGACCACACGCGGATCCGCAAACTGTTCCAGCACGCCTTTACGCGGAAGGCGCTGGCCGCGCTCGAGCCCGGCATCCACGCCCTGGTCGACCACTATCTCGACCGCTTCGAGGATCGCGGCGAGATGGACGTGGTCTCCGACTTTTCCTTCAAGCTGCCGATCGACGTCGTCTGCCGCATGCTCGGCGTGCCCGCCTCCGACGCCGGCATCATCCACGACTGGGCGCTCCTCATCCTGGGCGGGCTCGAACCGGTGTTGAGCGACGCGCAGCTCCGGGCCGGCTGCCGGGCGGTGGAGGACTTCAAGGCCTATCTGCGCGACCGCATCAAAGAGCGCAAAGCCAACCCCGATGGCGGCCGCGAGGGCGAGATCCTGTCAGCGCTGATGAACGCCCAGGAGGAAGGCGACAAGCTGACCGAGCTGGAACTGCTGCACCAGTGCATCTTCCTGCTCAACGCCGGCCACGAGACCGCGACCAACATGATCTCCCACGGCGTTCACGAGATGCTGCGCCATCCCGACCAGCTAGCGAAGCTCCGCGCCGACCCGGGCCTGACCGAGAGCGCCGTGGAGGAAATCCTGCGCTACCAGTCGCCGATCCAGATCAACAACCGCCGCGCCACCCGGGACACGGAACTCTCCGGCGTATCGCTCCCCGCCGGCGCGCTCGTCCATCTGCTGGTCGGCGCCGCCAATCGCGACCCGGCGCAGTTCCCCGAGCCCGACCGCTTCGATATCGCGCGCCGGCCCAACCGGCATCTCGCCTTCGGCCTCGGTATCCATATCTGCGCCGGCAATGCTCTGGCGCGGCTCGAAGGCGGCATCGCATTCGAGAAACTGTTGACGCGCTTTCCGACTCTCCGGCTCGCCGCACCGGCCAAGCTGACCAACCGCATCCGGTTTCGCGAGGTCAGCGAGCTCAAGGTCGCGCTTTAGGGCCCGGCTATCGATCCACGATCAACGCCAAATTCTCTCAAAACACCTCTTCCCTTAATTGCTATAAAGTTATATCAATAAGATAACAAAAGCAGGGAGGGCAGGATGGCGGATCAGGCGCATCCCAACATCATCAAACGGACCACTCTGATCGTCCGCGACATGGCGGCGTCGGTCAGGTGGTACGACTATGTGCTCGGGCTAACCAAATGGTACGACGACGAGGTGGTGCTGTCGGGCGTGGGCCTCGCTGCCGGCAAGGCGGGCGACAGGACCCATCTCGTGATCCTGCAGGCCGCTGATCCCGTCATCGGCATGATCGGGCTGCTGCAATGGGTCAACCCGCCGCTGCCGGCGCCCGCCGAGGTGCCCAAATCCGTGGGCTACGGCAACCCGACCTTCGTGGTTGCCTCCGAGGATGCGCGGCAGGTGCACGACCGCGCCAGGGAGCTGGGCACCCACATCCATTCGGGTCCGCATGAATGGTCGATCAAGGGCGCCAAGGGCGAGCTCAAGCACTTCCTCTCCTGCTCGGTGTTCGACCCGGACGGCTATTTCTACGAAGTCAACCAGGTCCTCAGGGTGGAGGCATAGCCGCCCGTGCGCGAAGACGCCAACTGCCAGTGGCGCGTGGCTGTCCGGCCGGTCGGCAAGCCCAAGCCGAGCGACTTCGCCTATACCGAAGAGGCGATCCCTGAGCCCGGTGACGGTGAGATCCTGTTGAAGACGCTCTATCTCGGCCTGGCGCCGGTGATGCGCATGTATATGCAGGGGACCGGGGCGGCCGGCGAAAAAGCGCTCGGGATCGGCGACGTGATCCACGGCCGCGGCGTGGGTGAAGTCGTGACGTCAAACCACCCGGCGTTCGCGCCCGGCGATATCGTCCAGGGCCAGCTCGGCTGGCAGACCTACAAAGTGAGCGCCGTCACGCCGCAGGAGAAGATATTCAAGGTCGCCGATCGCGGCGTCTCCTACGCGCTGTCGGCCGGCGTGCTCGCCATGACCGGGCTTTCCGCCTATGGCGGCTTTCTCGACTGCGGCCAGCCCAAGGCCGGAGACTTGGTGGTCGTCTCGGGCGCGGCCGGCGGCGTCGGCTCCATCGTCGTGCAGATCGCCAAGATCATGGGCTGCCACGTCATCGGCATTGCCGGCGGGCCGGAGAAATGCGCCTTCCTGCGCTCGCTCGGCGTCGATGAGACCATCGACTACAAGGCCGAAGACGTGCCCGCCAGGATCGCCGCGCTCTGCCCGGACGGGCTCGATATCTATTTCGACAATGTCGGCGGCGAGACCCTGGCGGCGTGTTTGGAGAACCTCGCCATGGGCGCGCGCGTCGTGCTCTGCGGCTCGATCTCGGAATACACCCGCGACGCGCCCTTCGGGCTCACCAACTACACCCGGCTCCGGGCCGTCAACGGCATGATGAAGGGCTTCTTCGTCTACAACTATCTCGACCGCCTCGACGAGGCGGTGGACGCGCTGGCCGGCTGGATCCGTTCGGGCCGGATGCAGCCCGTGCAGGATGTGATCGACGGCTTCGAGGCGATGCCCGAGGCGCTGATGCGGCTCTATGACGGCCGCAATGTCGGCGTGCAGTGCTGCCGCGTGCGCGAGCATCCCCATGATTTGGCTTTAGAGAAGGGAGAGGTGGCATGACGGCGCCGGTGCGCTTTCAGCGGAGCAATTACGTGGTCGCGGATCTCGACCGGGCGCTCGCCTTCTACCGCGACGTGCTCGGCCTGACCCTGGAATTCGTCAAGGACTCGCCCGACGATTCCTACTCCTACACGGTGTTCGAGATCGATTCCGCCCGGCCCTTGCGCTTCGCCGTGCTCTCGGCGCCGAACCAGCCGCGGGTGATGGCGCTCACCGAGATCGGCGGAGGCACCCTCCCTGATCAGGCGCTGCCGCGCCGTGCCGCCATCGTCCTCGACGTCGCCGATGTCGACGCGGTGGTCGCAGGCGCCCGGGCGCTCGGCCTGAAGGTCTATCCGGAAGACCAGCTTCAGACCCATGACGGCCGCGTCGGCCGCGAGGTCGGCATTGTCGACGCCGACGGCAATCTGGTGGTCATCTACAAGATTCTCGGGAGGACGGCATGAGCGATATAGCCACACCCCCGACCGCCGCGTCAGAGGCGCGTTATCCGCGTCCGGCCTATGCCTGGTTCATGGTGGCGCTCTTGACCGTCGCCTACATCCTCAATTTCGTCGACCGCTATATTCTCGGCCTGCTCGCCGGCGCGATCAAGGAAGACCTCGGCCTTACCGATACCCAGCTCGGGCTGCTCGGCGGGCTCGCTTTCGGCCTGCTCTATGCCATCGCCGGGCTCTTCATGGGCTGGCTGGCCGACCATGTGCGCCGCACCTGGATCGTCGGCATCGGCATCGCGCTCTGGTCGGCGGCGACCGCCGCCTCCGGCCTGGCCAAGAATTTCGGCCAGTTGTTCGTCGCCCGCATGGGCGTCGGCATCGGCGAATCCACCCTGTCGCCCTGCGCCATGTCGATGATCGCCGATTCCTTCCCCGAAGAAAAACGCGGCAAGCCGATCGCGCTCTACTCCGCCGCGCTCGGCATCGGCGCCGGGTTGGCGTCGCTGTTGTCGGCCGCGGTGCTGCAATGGGCCGCCTCGATCGACCAGATCATTTTCCCGGTGATCGGCGAGGTCGCCGCCTGGCAGTTTGTCTTTCTGGTCCTCGGCATTCCCGGCGTTTTCTTCTCGCTGGTATTTTTCGTCCTCAGGGAGCCGCCGCGCCAGCGCAAGACCGGCGCCGGCCATCCCTGGGAGATGCTCGCCCACGTCGCCCGGCGCTGGACGATCTATGCGAGCTTCGTCTCGGTCTTCTGCTTCATGACCATCATGGCCTATAGCCAGTTCTTCCTGCCCCTGACCTTCGAGCGCACCTGGGGCTGGTCTCCGGCCACCTACGCCTTTGTCAACGGCCTGACGATTCTCGCGGTCAGTCCGCTCGCCGTAAATCTCTCCGGATATTGGTCCGACAGGCTTTATGCCCGCGGCCGCAGGGACGCGCCGCTGCTTATCGCGATTCTCGGCGTTTTTGTGATCGTGCCGACCGGCGTGATCGCGCCCCTGATGCCGAGCGGCATCGCGGCCTTCGTGATCTACGGCTTCAACACCATCGGTATCGGCATGGTTACCGCCACCGGCGTGACCGCGCTTCTCGGCATCACGCCCGGCCGCATCCGCGCCCAGACGATCGCGCTCTATTACATGGCGATCAGCCTGACCGGGCTCTTGATCGGGCCGCCGGCGGTGGGCTGGCTCAACGACAACGTCTTCACCCCGGAGACGATCCGCTATTCCATGGCGCTCCTGCCCTTCGTCTTCGGCCTGCCGGTCATGCTGCTGGCGCCGATCACGCGCAGGCTCTATCTCGCCGAGTTCGACGCCCAGGCCGGGGCCCGGTAGGTGAAGCGCGCCTACGCCGATACCTCCTTTGGCCAGATCCATCTGCGCCGGCTCGCGGCACGGGAGGAGCGCGCGCCACCGCTCGTCTGCCTGCACCCCGCCCCCTATAGCGGGCTCTATTTCACGACCCTGGCACCGAAGCTCAATGCCGGCCGCGCAGTCATCGCACCCGACTATCCGGGCTATGGACTCTCCGACGCGCCACAGGGCCGCCCGACAATCGCCGATTACGCCGCGGCCATGTTGGAGGTGGTGGGCGGTGCGGGCCCCTGCGACGTCTTGGGCTTCCATACCGGCTGCCTGGTGGCCGCAGAGATGGCGCTGCAGGATCCGGCCGCAATTCGCAAGCTCATCCTGGTGGACATTCCGCTCTTTCCGCCAGCGGAACGCCCGGGCTTGCGCGACAGGATGGCTCGGGGGATCGCGCTGACCGCAGAGCTCGACTGTCTCGCTGCCGCCTGGGACTTCTCCGTCGCCAAACGTTCCGATGTCATCGGCCTGGACCGCGCCTACGCGCTCTTTATCGAGCAGGCGCGGCCGGGCGGGCGCGCCGGAGACGCCTTCAATGCCGCATTCTCCTATGCGCCGGAGGATCGTTTCCCGGAGATCGCCCGGCCGGTGGCCGTGATCGCCACGCAATCGGGCCTCTTGGCCGGCACACGCGAGGCCGCGGCGCTGACTCCGGGCGCGTATCTCATTGAGCGCCTCGACGTGACCGGCGCGGTCATGGAGGCAGGCGCGGACGCCATCGCCGAGGAGGCGGAAGCGTTTTTGAACGCAGCAGATGCAGATTGAAAAAGGGGAAGACAGGATGACCGATCGAACGAAGACTGCCGCGCTCTCCCGCCGCGATATGTTTCGCACCGTCGCCGGCGGGGCGCTCGGCGCCGCGGCTCTGCCTCGGGTTGCCCACGGCGCGCACCATGAATCCGGGCCCGACAACGACTTAGCGGTGCCGGAGAACGGCTACGCCTATGAGCGGGTGCCCCTGAAGAAGGATGTGATCACGGTTTCGGCCATCCAGTCCCGCGTGCGCGCGGTCGATGCGGCGCGCCCGAAACGCGGCATCCGCGACAATCTCAGACACATGCTGGAGCTGATCGACAAGGCGCAGTTCTATGGCGGCAAGAAGGACCTGCTCTGCTTTCACGAATTCCCGATCACCGGCTGGCATCCCTGGACCCGCGAGGAAGTGCAAAGGGTAGCGCTCGAGATCCCCGGCCCCGAGACCGAGGAGATCGCCAAGAAGGCGCGCGAACACGGCTGCTACATCAAATTCGGCTCCTACGCGTTGGATGCGGACTGGCCGGGCCATATCCTGTCGATCACCACGATCATCGACGACGAGGGCAAGATCGCCGCGCGCGACTGGAAAGCGCGCAACATCAAAGGCGTGTTTCCGGGCTTCGAGCTCTTCACCACCACGATCTACAACGTGCTCGACCAATATATCGAGATGTATGGCGCCGACGCGGTCATCCCCGTTGTGCGCACGCCGATCGGCAACCTGACGACCTCCTCGGTGCAGCGCGAGCCCGAGCTCTTCCGCGCCATGGCCATCAAGGGCGCCGAGCTCTTTCTGCGCACCGCCACCGGCGGCTTCTCCATCGACGACATCAAGATGTGCTCGGTCTATAACGGCGTCTACAGCGTCATCGTCAACAATGCGGTCTCGCCCGACAATCCTGGCTTTTTCGACGACCCGGGCTCCGGCGGCAGCACCATCTTCGGGCCGCGCGGCGAGGTGCTGGCGGAAGCATCGTCGAAATTCGAGCAGCATGTGACGACCCGAATCAACCTCGCCGAGTTCCGCGCCCGCCACAGGATTCCGGACGTGCATATGGCGCTCTACAAGCCGGTCTTGGACGCCTACCGGCCGCGCTATCGGCCAGGGCTCTTCGCCGACTACCTGCCAACCGGCCTCGAGGACGCCAAACGCTATCTTGACGGCCAAAGCGCCTGGAAGCGCGGCGGCTGACGGGGTGACTCGAACACCCGACCCATGTATAGGGCTATCAAGCCAGATAGAGTTCCGGTGGATAAGGGTTTTCACTCGGAGACTTTTTGAAGCCTTTTGCCGTTATTTGACCCAGCCTCCCTACTAATTTTCGTAGAGGTGCGCCCGACCCCAGTGCGTCTATGATGCTGTGACCACCACAAACAGCCCCCCGCCCCGTCCCCGGCCGTGGCGTCCATAGCTGACGTCCGAGATGTCATGCGCGGAGGAGTCGCCTCGCTGGGCGGCTTCGGCGCCCGGCTGACGGCGCGCGTCGGCCTGATGGTTGCCGCCGGGCATCTGTTCGGCGCATCGGAATTGGGCAAGCTGGCGCAGGTCGCCGCAACCATCGAGATCCTTTCAGCGATCGGCGTGTTGGGCCTGAAACGCACCCTGCTCGGCATGCTGAGCCGCGACGCCGCCGACGCCGCCAATGGAGGCCGGGTTGAACGCAGGGTCGCCGAAGCCCTCCTCGCCGCCGGTCTTATCAGCCTCGTTCTGACCGCCGGGCTTTGGCTTTTCTGGCCGCTTCTGTTTTCGCCTCAAACCGCTTTGCCCTTGGTCCTGCTGCTCGCCATCCCGAGCATTGTCATTTCCGACGTCGCGTTGACGGCGACCCGCTATCACCGCCTGATCAAATGGGAGGTCTTGACCCGCTGCGGGATCGAGCCCTGGTCGTATCTGCTCTTCGCCTTGCTGGCCGCTTGGGCCGGCCTGATCGAAGGCGGCCTCCTATACGCCTATGTGGGCTCGTTGTTCGCAGCGCTGGTTTTCGCGCTTTGCGGTCTGCTGCGCGTCTTCGGATGGCGGAGCCTATGGTCGGAGCCGCCGCGGCTCAGGTCGCTGCTGGCGATCCCGCGCGAAAGCCTGCCGACCGGGCTGACCGATATCGGCGTGGTGCTGCTGCGCCGCGTCGATATCCTGCTGGTGGCAGTTTACACCGATCCGGCCACCACCGGCGTCTATTTCATGGTGCAGCAGATCGCCACCGTGCCCCACAAGATCCACGCGCTTTTCGAACCCATGCTGGCGCCTGTTATCGCCGCCCTCCATCACAGCAAACGGTCCGAGGCCATTCAGGCCAAACTGGCGGGTTGCTGCCGCTGGGTGATGACGCTGCAGTTGGGCCTGTCCGTCCCGCTGATCATCTTTGGCGATCACGTTCTGGGGCTGTTCGGCCCGGAGTTTGCGATCGGCCTGTTTATTCTGGCGATCATCCTGCTTGCCGAGCTCTTGGACGGAAGCTTCGTCCTCTGTGAAACGGCGCTGGTCTTTGCGAAGCCGAGCGTCCCGCCGCAGCTGATTTTGATGGCGCTGATCGTGGAAGTTGTCGCGATCACCCTGCTCGCTCCTCCGTTTGGCGCCGAGGGCGCAGCCTTCGGATTTCTGATCGCCACCTTCTGTCTGGCAGCGGGACGCCTGATCGCCGTGCGGCGACTGCTGGGCATTCGCGTTATCGACCGGAGCTATCTCTATCCGGCATTGTTGGCGCTGGCGACGGCGGTCATCCTGAGCCTGGCGCGACAGTGGTCGGGGGGGTCCGGCCTCGCTTTGCCATTGCTGCTCGCGCTGACGGGCATTGCCGGGTTCATGCTGGCCATACGCAAATTGGCAACGACCAGGGAGGATCGCCTGATCCTGCGTCGTCTTCGGCGGTTCTAGAAGGCCGACCTGGATTTTCCCGGCTGGCGTATCTCGGGCGCCCTTTGACGGATCGGCAGGACATTCGACCGCTCATCCCCGGCAAGAGCGCGCCGCAGCTCCGGCAGATAGCGTTGGATCAGGGTGTCCTGCACCGGCGCCTGCTCGATCAGCGCGCACATGCGTTTGGTGCGTTTACGAAAGCCGCTACCGGCCCGGGCGCGGACGCTCGACCGGTCGATCCGGCCGCGCGCGATCTTGGCCTCGACATCGGCAATCGAGCGCGTGAAGTAATGATTGAGCCTGAAGATGTCGGCATGGGCGGATGAGCGTCGATACTCGTTCAGGAAGGATAAGGCGCGGCAACGTTCATTGAAGGCGGCGCGCTCTCCGTTGGCGAGATAAAACCAGTGGCCGTTGCGGATCGCCCGGACCCGGGCCGGATCGACGATGGACTTATACTGCAACAACTCGATGGCGCCCCTAGGCGGCGGAAACGGCGCCCGCCACGTATAGTTTTCGATAATCAGCCCGTCCGGCGGCGTCTTGTGCCCCGAGGTCCCGAACATGTGCCAGGGCACTGCGATACCGGGCAGGGCCTCATAGGGTTTTAAGGCTTCGGCGAGATCCGGCGCACGCGGTGCAAACAGGAACTCATCCACATCGATGAAGGCCATCCAGCGATAAGCCGGGCCAAAATTGGCCAGCGCATGCGCATAAGCCAAGGTCTGCGGCGGCCCGGCCTTCGAGAAGCTGTCCCAGGGAATCAGCGTTGCGAATCCCTGCTCGCGGAAATCCCGCGTAACATCCGACATGACGGCCATGGGCTCGTTCACATAGACGTAGACATGCCGGGCACCGGCGATGCGGTGAAAGGCGATCCACTCGCGGATATAGCGTTCTTCCCGCTTGGCGATGCAAACCACGGCCAAGCCGGAGCGGTTCGGGCGCGGCGAAACGCGCCCGGGCAAATCGACAAACTCCTTGCAGAGCCGCTCAACTCTGGTGATGGCCTTTTGCATCAAGCCCCTCTAGCCGCCTGCGACCACATCCGCCTTTATGACGAAGTCGAACACCAATAGCCACTATGCGGCTCGGCGAATAGGAAGGCCACCGCAATAGAGGCGAAGAGCCCAGGTCTCCGTCACCCACTGGAAGCTCGCTAGGTGGAGAGACCGGTGATCATGCGTTTTGCTTTTACGGTCGGCTGCGTGTTCGGCTTGTTGATTTTTTTGGGCATTGCCTTCGCGAACGAGACTGCGGCACCAGAGGAGCCGCGCGTCCTGCGCGTCCTGACTCTCAACCCCAATGCCCTGCCGGCGCCGCTCAAGCTCGATATCGCGCCGCTGATGGAGAGAATCGCCGAGATCCTGCGCGCACGCCGCGAAGCCGGCACGCATCTCCAGCTCGTCTTTCTGCAGGAAGCCTTCGACCGGGACGCCACAATCGTCGCCGAGAAAAGCGGCTATCCTTTCGCCCTGCGGGGCCCCGACGCCAATCTGACGTCAGCCTGGACGCCGACTCTCACCGGCAGCGGGCTAACGGACCTAATACTTCAAGAAATGGTGCCGCTGGGGTGACTCGAACACCCGACCCACGCATTACGAATGCGTTGCTCTACCAACTGAGCTACAGCGGCCCGATGACAGAAGCTGCCAAGAAGCGCCGGCGAAAATAGTGTCTCGCTCGCGCTCCCGCAAGCCGAGAATACCGGCGGAAACATTTTATTCCGGTAAAGAATCGTCTGGTGCGGCGGCGCGCAGCCGCGCATCCGGCGAGCTCAGCGGGCTCGGCAGCAAGGTGACCGGCGTTGCCGCCCGGCGCCCGGCAGCCTCGCCCGGCACGGTGCCCTCGCCCGGCGCATCGAGCGAATCGAAATCGCCGCATACCGGACACGCGACCGCATAGGCTGCCGGCCGCGCGCCGCAGCTGGCGCAGACCCAGGCCGGCCGCGCCGGTGCCCGTTCGGCTTTTTGCGACCACGCCGCCGCATCGGCATCGTCGCCCCGGGAGAGCGCCGCGTCGGCCATCAGCCCGAGCGCCTCGCGGTCCGCGCCGGGCTGCTCCGCCAGCGGCGCCAACAGCGCCGGCACCTCGTCTTCATGCTCGGCCCGGACCGCGGCGCGGGCCAGAAAAAGGCGGCTTTCCGCGGCGTCTGGCGCCATGTCGCAAAGTTTCTTTACTCTCCGGTAACGTTGGCGCGGCGTCTCCAGCGGCTCAAGCGCCTGATAAGCGCCGGCGAGCAACGGGTGCGGCCGCTCTGCCCATGCCTTTTCCAGGATCCGGGCGGCCTTGCGGTTCTGGCCCGCGGCCTTCGCCAGCCGCGCCGCCAGCTCAGCTGCGGGCGCGAATCCGGGCCGGGCCTTGAGCGCCGCCTCGGCCAATTGCGCCGCCTTGGCCGCGTCTTGCGCCAGATCAGCCTCGAGCGCCTCGGCATAGGCGAGCGCCGCCCTGTGCCGCGCCGCCTCGGGCTTGGCAAAGATGCCGAGCTTTTCGCCGGAGGCGAGGGTCGCGGCGGCCTCTTTCCAGTGACCCGCCGCCGCCTCGAGCGCAAACCGCGTCTCGATGATCCAATCGCTTTTCGGCTCCAGCGCCTGGGCTTCGCGGACCAGCCTGAGCGCCTCGCGCCGCCGGTCGCCGGTCAAGGCCTGGGCAATGAGCCCGCGCAGGCCGATGAACTTCGCAGTGCCGTCTTCGAGCATTTGCCGATAGCGCGCGGCGGCGCGCGCATCATCGCCCGAAAGCCGTGCTGCTTCAGCGGTCACGACATGAGTCAACGGCTGCGGCGGCAGCAACCGTTCGGCCCTGTCCGCCAGCCGGTCGGCCCGTTTGGCATCGCCCGCCGCGAGCGCCACCATGGCGTCGTTGAGCGCGACCAGGCCGGCCCGCTGACGGCGCAACTCGCGCTCCCTCGGCGATAAGGGGCCGTCGCGCCGCAGCCAAAGCCAGGCGCGGGTGAGCGCCAGCAGGGCCGCGGCAACCAGCGCGGCAAGGACGACGAGCACGGCGAGCGAGGTCTCGATGCGCCAGCCGAGCCAGTCGATGGCGACCGTGCCCCGGTTCTCGGCGAGCCAGGCGGCGATCAGGCCGAGAACGAAGATGGCGAGGAAATAGAGGATCAGCCGGCGCATCACCCGGCCTCGGCTGCCATATCCACGGGCGCGGTCAGAATGGCGTCGATCAGGGTATCGAGACGGTCGCGCGCCTGGAGATGGCGGGCGGCGCGCTGGTGCCACGAGGCCAGGGTCTCGCCCGCCGGCCCGGTTAGCTTGCCGACCAGCTCCGCCGCATCCCCGAGCCGCCCTTCGGCGATGGCATGTTCGGCGCGGGCAAGCAGCGCCGCCGCATCCTCGCCGGCCACGTCGCCCGCCGGGCGCACGACGACGAGGCCGGAAATCCGCGCCCAGAGCCACGCCCACCAGCCGGCGTCTTCGGGCGGCTTACGATGGGCCCGGTAGGCCGCGGAGGCGAGTTCGGGAAACGCCCGGATCAGGGCATCGCGCCGGGCAAGGCCTTGGGAAGCGTCCCGCGCGAGATCGGCGGCGGCAACGCGGGCGGGCCGCGCCTCGGCCGGGATGAAGGTGCGGGCGGCGGCCAGTTCCACCGTGAACGGCGCCCCCAACTCGACCCGCCTGACCAGCGCGGCGACGGCGAAGCCCTTGGCCGCCTCGGCGCGGCCGGCCGTCTGCTCCGCCTCGAGGGCGGCGATGCGCTCGGCAATGCTGGCGAGCCGGTCCTCGAATTCTGAAAGGCCCACGGTCACAGCGGGCTCGGCCGCGACGACGCCCGGGCCAGCCTCACCGGCAACCGGCGCGGCTTCCAGGCGGACGATACGGTCGGCCAGGGCCGAGACCGCCTCTTCCAGGCCT
>JAKSBY010000058.1 GCA_022360855.1 Sphingomonadales bacterium
CGATCCGATCGACCAGGTTTCTGAAAAATGCGCCAAACATCTTACTCACTCCAAAAATGCAGCTTCAATGCTGCGTTGCAACATACTTGCGATGGCCCTGATATAGGCCGATTTTCAGAGATTTAAAGCATCAATCTGCGATTAACAGATATGCGTGAAATGCATGGCTTTGTTAACAAGTTGTTCAAAATTTGGGCAGCTTGTGACGAAAAGATGACAGGACGGCAGGGCAAGCCCCTTTGTCATTGCGAGCGGAGCGAAGCAATCTCGATGCCTTTGGGCGCTGCTCCTCCCGTCATGCCCGTGAAAACGGGCATCCAAACAAACCTCGATATGGATTCCCGCTTGCGCGGGAATGACGAGGGGGGCCACGAGATCGCTACGGCCCTTTGGGCCTCGCGATGACACGGAACAGGGAGAAACGAGCCGCTTCCCGTTTCTACGAAAGGCCGGCGAGCGCGATCCACTTTGCTTCGTCGATGACGGTGACGCCGAGTTCGGTGGCTTTTTTGAGCTTGGAGCCGGCGCCCGGGCCGGCGACGACGAGGTCTGTCTTGGCGGAGACCGAGCCCGAAACCTTGGCGCCGAGGGCTTCGGCGCGGGCCTTCGCTTCCGCGCGGGTGACCTGCTCCAGCGTGCCGGTGAAGACGATGGTCTTGCCGGCGATCTCGGAATCGGTCTCGGGCGGGACGAAGTCTTCCGGCGTCACCTGGTCGAGGAGCGCATCGACGACGTCGCGGTTATGCGCCTCGCGGAAGAAATCGACGAGTGCTTCCGCGACCTTGGGGCCGACGCCGTCGATATTGAGCAGCTCCTGATAGGCGGCGCTTTCCAGGTCGGCGGCAGCTTCCCGCATGGCCGCGAGGAGCGAACCAACGGAGAGGTAGTTCTGCGCCAGGAGGCGGGCGTTCATCTGGCCGACGTGGCGGATGCCGAGGGCAAACAGAAAGCGTTCCAGCGCGACCGAGCGCCGCTCGCGGATGGCGGCAAACAGGTTGGCCACCGAGGTCTCGCCGAAGCCCTCCCGCTCCTCCAGCTTGAGCTCGGCATTGCGCGCCTCCAAGGTGAAGATGTCCGCCGGCTGGCTGATCAGGCCATCGGCGAAGAAGGCGGCAATCTGCTTCGTACCCAGGCCCTCGATGTCCAAGGCATTGCGCGAGACAAAGTGCTTGAGGCGTTCGACCCGCTGCGCTTCGCAGATCAGCCCGCCGGTGCAGCGCATGACGACATCGTCGTCTTCGCGCAAGGCGAGGCTTTTGCACACCGGGCAACGGTCCGGGAATTTGAAGCGTTTGGCGCCTTTCGGGCGCTTTTCCTTGATCACCGAGAGAACCTGCGGGATGACGTCGCCGGCGCGCTGCACCACGACCGTATCGCCGATGCGCACGCCGAGGCGTTCGATCTCGTCCGCATTGTGCAGCGTGGCGTTGGAGACGACGACGCCGCCGACGGTGACCGGCTCCAGCTTGGCGACCGGGGTCAGCGCGCCGGTGCGGCCGACCTGGATATCGATATCCAGAAGCTTCGTCTGCGCCTTTTCGGCGGGGAATTTATGGGCGATGGCCCAGCGCGGGGCGCGGCTGACCATGCCGAGCCGGGCCTGCCAGTCGAGCCGGTCGACCTTGTAGACGACGCCGTCGATATCATAGTCGAGCCCGGCCCGCTCCGCCTCGATCCGGCGGTAGTGGGCGATGATGGCGTCGAGCGCCTCGAAGCGCTCCAGCATCGGGTTGGTCTGGAACCCCCAACCCTGCAAGGCGGCGTTCAGCTCGATCAAGGTGGTGAAGCACTCGAAATCGGAGACCTCGCCCCAGCCATGCACGAAGAAGCGCAAGGGCCGGCGCGCGGTGATTTCCGGGTCGATCTGGCGCAGCGACCCGGCCGCGGCGTTGCGCGGGTTGGCGAAGACCTTGTCGTCTACCGCTTCCTGCGCCGCGTTGAGGGCCTGAAAGTCCGATTTGGCCATAAAGACCTCACCCCGGACTTCAAGGATATCGGGCCAGCCCGCGCCCGCCAGCGCATGCGGGATGCCGGCGACGGTCTTGAGATTGGCGGTCACGTCCTCGCCGACCTGGCCGTCGCCGCGGGTCGCGCCGACCGTCAATTCGCCCGCTTCATAGCGGATCGCCGCCGACAGCCCGTCGATCTTGGGCTCGGCGGTCAAGGCCACGGTCTCGTCCTCGGCGAGGCCGAGAAACCGGCGGATCCGGTCGATGAAGTCCGCCACGTCCTGATCCGAGAAGGCGTTGTCGAGCGACAGCATGGGCCGGGCATGGGTGACCTTGGCGAATTTGCCGGCCGGCGCGGCGCCGACCCGCTTGCTCGGGCTGTCCTCGCGCACGAGTTCGGGAAACCGCGCCTCTATGGACGCATTGCGCTGGCGCAGCGCATCATACTCCGCATCGGAGACGCTCGGCGCGTCCTCGGCATAGTAGCGCCGGTCGTGGCCGGCGATCTCTTCGGCCAGACGCGCCAATTCGGCCACCGCCTCCTCGGCGGTCAGGTCGTCAGCAGGCTTTTCGGCAGCGTCCGCCATGGCCCGATCAGCCGCGCGCCATGAGGCTGGCGGCGGCGGCGCGGGCGGAGTCGGTCACCGACGCGCCGGAGAGCATGCGCGCGATCTCCTCCCGCCGCTCCGCCGCGCTGAGCTCGTGAACCCGGGTCACCGCGCGGATGCGGCCGTTGCTGCGGCTTTCGTCCTTTTCGATGCGCCAGTGATGGTCGGCCCGCGCCGCCACCTGCGGCGAATGGGTGACGACGAGGACCTGGGCCCGCTCCGCGAGCCGCGCGAGGCGTTCGCCGACCGCGTCGGCCACGGCGCCGCCGACACCCTGATCGACTTCGTCGAAGATCAGGGTCGGCGCGCTGCCGGCTTCGGCCAGCACCACCTTCAGGGCGAGGATGAACCGCGCCAGCTCGCCGCCGGACGCGATCTTCTTCAAGGGGCCGAACGGCGCGCCCGGATTGGTCGCCACCTGGAACGCGACCTTGTCGCCGCCGTTGGCGGTCCACTTCTCGCGCTCCAGGGGCTCGATCTGCGTCTGAAAGCGCGCTTTTCCGAGCTTCAGGGGCGCCAGTTCGGCCTTGACCTGCTTGTCGAGCCGCCGCGCCCCCGCCTGCCGGCCCTTGGAGAGCTTTTCGACCGCCGCATCGAAACGGGCTTCGGCCGCCGACGCGCGTTCCCTCAGCGCCGAGATATCGGTCTCGCCCTTGTCGAGATGGCGCAGCTTCTCCGCCAGATCCGCCATCAGGGCCGGCA
>JAKSBY010000061.1 GCA_022360855.1 Sphingomonadales bacterium
TAGTTGCCAAACTATGTCCACAACGAACGGTAGGCAATTCGCTCGCGACAAGACCATGACTGTTAACGACGCACGCATGATGTTTTAAGCTAAATGCTGATACCTTCTCCTTTCAGAAAAGTAGCCGGAGTAAATGATAGTGAGCGGTAAAGTCGAGGCGTTGATTCGAGGTCTGCCCAAAGCGGAACTGCATGTCCATCTGGAAGGTACGCTGGAGCCGGAACTGATGTTTGATCTCGCCAGGCGTAACCACATCGACTTGCCGTTTCCTTCGATAGACGCCGCGCGGGAAGCGTACCGGTTCAACAACCTGCAGGAGTTTCTCGATCTCTACTACCAGGGCATGGCGGTACTGCGGACCGAGGAAGACTTCTTCGATTTGACCTACGCGTATCTCAAACGCGCGCACGACGACGGCGTTCGCCACGTCGAAATGTTTTTCGACCCTCAGGGACACACCGAGCGCGATGTATCGTTTGGCGAAGTGATTCGGGGAATCACACGGGCGCGGGTGACGGCGGAATCCAGCCTGTCGATGTCCACCAAGCTCATCATGTGTTTTTTACGGCACCTGCCGGAATCGGATGCCTTTGCTACCTACAGCGAAGCGGAACCGTGGCTCGAGGAGATTGTCGGCATTGGCCTCGACTCCTCCGAGCTCGGGCATCCACCGTCGAAGTTTGCGCGCGTGTTCCAGCTTGCCAGAGAGGACGGCCTCAAGACCGTAGCGCACGCCGGCGAGGAAGGTCCTCCTGAATACGTCCGCGAAGCTGTTGAAATACTGGGCGTGGACAGAATCGACCACGGCAATCGGGCGCTCGAAGATCCCGACCTGGTGCGACGGCTGGTCGACGACGCCACGACGCTGACCGTCTGCCCGCTGTCGAACTTACGACTCTGCGTCGTCGACGACATGCGGTCCCATCCGATTCGCAAGATGCTGGAGCTGGATCTCAAAGTGACGGTCAACTCGGATGATCCAGCTTATTTCGGCGGCTACGTGAACGATAATTTCATGGCCGTTCATGATGCACTGACGCTGACGCCCGAGGAATGCATGGTGCTGGCGAGAAACAGTTTCGAGGGCGCGTTTCTCGATGCCGACTCGCGGGCCGCATACCTCGACGAGATACGCCGGTACGCCGAGCAACAGGCTTGATCCGTCTCCGATGACCCGCGCAGCATGCAACGTCGACACGATGGCCGGTGGAGTGGGATGCCAGTGTTGCCTGTAATCCAGGCCTTGCTGGGAATCGTGGTCTTTGTGGCAACTGCCTGGTCCTTTTCCGAGGCAAGACGACTATTTCCTTTACGTCAAGATCCGGGCAGATTTGGCTGGCGCGGCACTTTCCTTCAGTATGCCGGGTTTCACCACAGATTCAGGAGTGTCTTCATGCGTAA
>JAKSBY010000772.1 GCA_022360855.1 Sphingomonadales bacterium
GTCGGTATCGTCGCCACCTGCCCCGATCGAAGATGCGCCTTCGATGATATCGACCAACCAGTCAGGCGCCGCGCCCGCATCTTCTTCGCTGCCGGAGCCAGCTCCATCGACTTGTTCGCTGGCGTCCGGGTCAACCTCCGCGTCAGCCAGCTCGCCACCGAGAAGCTCGATCAGCGCCTGAGGCGCACCGCCGCCATCAAGCGACTCGGGCGCATCGGATGCCTTGACCGCGCCGTCTTGCGTCACGGCAACCGACTCTGAGCTCTCTGTTTCAATCGTGATTCGCATAGCAGGGCTCCTTCCAAGGCTACCAGCCGAGCACGGCATAGCGCGCCTCGATATTCACCTCGTCCGGCGTCAAATTCCGGACCGTGATCCAATAGGTGATGTGCCGGTCGGACGCCCGCTCGACGGCCACCTTCCACTCCACCTGCGGACCGCCGCGCCGCGGCGTGATGGGCACGACGTTCCAGTTCACATGCCAATGGGCCGGCCAGTTGAACGTGAACCAGCGACGGCTGGAGTTGGGCGGCACCCGGCCGGTGAACTGGACGCCGATCCATTCATTGGTTCGCAAGGCCATCGGAATCATCTGACGCAGATTCGGACGCCGGCCGATGCGTTGCGTGCGCGGACGGCCGGGTGCGTCCTGCTGCGGCGATCCGGTGGCCCGGAACAGGTCGCGCGCCCGCGCCGGGCTGAGCGGAACGCGCCTGCGGGCCTTGAGCACGCCCTGCACGCAGCCAAGTGCTCCGACAACGATGGGCGACGCGCTCGACGTGCCGCTGAATCGCTCGGTGTAGTGCAGATCGGAGTTGGCTCCGCCTTGCAGGTCACCGTATCCGGTGGTCACCACCTCCCGGCCCCAGCCCTGCACGTCCACGGCCGACCCGTAGTTCGAGAAGCCGAGGCGCGAGCGGTCGGGCCCGTGATTGCGCCCATTGGTGCCCGGGGGCGGTGCGCCGGCACCGACGATAACAGCGCCCGAATCGCGCTGCCTGCGGTTGAACGGGTTCCGCCAATCCGACGGGAAGCCGGGCCGCGGGGTATTGTATATCGGATCGTCGAGGTTCTCCGCGCCGTTGCCGGCGGCCTCGATAACGCAAACACCGCGGTTCACCGCATAACGGATCGCCGCATAATCGTCGGGCCACCACTCCATGGCGATATAACCCTGCTGACCCACACCGGTGGCGTTCGGACCCGGACGATGCAACTCGATCAGTAGAATATCGCCGGGGCGCAGCAGATTAGCCGCGGTCCGTATCGCGCCCGCCGAGCCGACACCGCCGAAGATCGACACACCGCGAACATGGGCATCGGGGCAGATGCCGGTAATGCCGAAGCTGTTCCGGTCGCCGCCGATCTCGCCAACGACGGCGGTGCCGTGGTTCCGCCAACCTGGATTGGCCGAATTGACCCCGACGACACCGCCCTGGTTTCGGCGCAGGTCTTCATGGGCGAAATTCCAACCGCCCTCAACGTCGCAAATGCGAACACCACGGCCGCGGCCGCCAGCCAGTGTCCAGGCATAGCGCGCATCGATGCCCGCGGGAGCGGCATCCAGATAGATTTGCCGCGAGGTAAAGTCCGGCGTTGCCGGCGGCGCCTCCGCCTCCGCCGGTTCCATGGTGTTGATCTCTTCCTCTTCAACGAACGGCGGTTCGGGCTCCACCTCCTGGGCCTGTGCTGCCGCCGGATAAGCCGGCGGCTTGACATAGGCCGCACCAACGCCGGTGACCTCGCGCAGCTTGTGGCAGAGCTCTTCCATCTGATCGGGCGGAGCGCCCACCTGATAGTAGACCGAGAGGTCGGGCAGTGCCGTCTCGGGGCCCTCGGCCCCCGGCATCGCGGCCATTTCCTCGAGGATTCTCTCCTCGCTGTCGCCGAAGAGCGGGCGGCACGCTGCGCCCGCCTCAGACAGCACGGAGTTGAGCGGATCCAGGTCCGCCGCGGCGAGGGAAGCCAGACCTTCACGGCCGGCACGCATCCCTACGCCCGGTTCGGCCACCATGATGAGTTCGGGATTCACTTTATCGTATGGTGCTGGCGCCGGTACTTGCGCAACACCGTCAGAGTCTCCAGAAGACTTCCTTGGCATTTTGACACCTTTCCTGAAAGCGCTGTCGGCCTATCCGACAGTCTGAAAGGTGTACTCTTCCGTCAGGCTAGCTCTGCATCCGGCTTGGCGTAGGCCGCAGTGACCGCTTCGAGATTCTCAAGCTCACGCAACGCGCCGTAAATCTCCTTATCTTCGAGGCGCGACGCCTCCGACAGGGTAAAATACCGCGCCAAATCTTTATCCTCTACGCCCGGGTGTATCGCTCGTAAAGACACCCCCAGGCCCACCAGCTTATTCTCCAAGTCCGTTTTGATTCGATTGAGTTCGTCGGTACCCGCCTCGGTTTCAGCACGGCCGGACATGAGCTCCGCGATATCGCCTCTAAGCTGGACTACGGTCTCCATGCCATCATCGAGTTTTTTCAAAATTCCAAGGTCACGGTCCGGCGCCGCCAAGCATCCGCGCCAGCGAAACAAAATACCATAAATAAACAAAATCGGAGAGTACACCTCGCCGCTGGCAGAGCGCCCAGAATAGTGGACGCGGCTCTCTCAGCGACGAAAACCAGGGTACGCCTCTTGGCGGGATTCTGCAATTATAAAGTGATCTGAATCCCCAGTTTCTCTTCTTTTCTAAACTATTATGACGGTTGCTCCTGCGCGCCGGCGCACGCGGATGCGTCGGGCATTGCCAGCCGAGCCGGCAAAAAAAATGGGCCGGCGTTAAAGGGTAGGACCGGCCCAAGTTCGAGGGAGGAACTGATAATGCGGTTCAAGCGGCGGCGCTGTGCTCCGTTGCGCCGAGCTTCGAGATAAAATAGTCGAGATGGTCGGCATCGAAGCCGTCTTCAAACTGCGTCAGCACTCGTTCGATCATCAACTGCCGCAGGGTCTCGCGGTCGTCGCCGCCGGTGAGGTTCATCTCCTCGGCCACGGCGAGCGCCGCGCGGGCGATCTTCAGACCGCCTTCCGGCAAATCGGCTTTTTCGAACAGACGCTGCAAACCAAGCTCCCCACGGTCGTGTACCAGCTGATACGCATTGGCCGCGGGAATACCTGCGCGCTTGGCCAGCGCCGCCTCGAAAAACGGCACGTCGCCCATGCAGAGCGCGCGGATGATGATCGTCGGGGTGAGCCGGTCGTTGGCGTGGAGCTGATCCACGAGCGTGGTCACATCCTGTATGCCGGCGCCCGGCTCCAGCAGGCTGACCGTGGCCTTCTCGCGGCTCGCCATAACCAGATCCATGGCCATGTTGGGGGACATCTCGTGATGCGTAACCAGATGCTCCTTGATGCTTTCGCTGACCAGATTGACCAGGCGCTCGGCGACTTGGATCGGCAATTGTTCCCGACGCGCCAGCGGCACGTTGACCTTCTCGCTCTCGCCGAACGCGTCCAAGACCTTATTCATCGCGGTTTCGGTCAGTTCGGCGCCATCGTTGCCGACCAGGGTCGCCACGACGTCTTCATCATGGGTCTCGACCAGAACGTCGGAGACGGTTTCGGAAACCACCGGCCGGCGCGCGACCGCCATCTGATGGCTGGCGTCCTTGGTCTTGACGATCTCGACAAGGTCTTCGTCGGTCAGGACTGTCGAGCTTTCCAGGATTGGCGTCGCCACCTCGGCAACGTCCTTGGCCAGGCTGACCGCCAC
>JAKSBY010000107.1 GCA_022360855.1 Sphingomonadales bacterium
TGAACTGGAACTGGCATTCGCGAAGTACGAAAAAATGGGGTTCAAGCTGACCCCATGCAGCGAGCATTTCGTCGATTCGCCCGACGGCGAACAGCATGCGCACCGCAACCGCTACGCCATGTTCGGTAACCGCACCTATTTCGAGATCGTGACCTCGCCGCTGACGTATCTTAAGGCGCCGGGCTACGACGAGGCCCTGGCCAAATATGGCGAGCACCTCGCGAAAATCATGTTCGCCTTCGACGACGTCAAGGGCGTTGAAAAAGCGGTCGAAGCGCGCGGTGGCGTCTCCCCCTACCCGGCCGACGTGATGGTGCGGGTCTGGCAATCGGAGGAGACCGGCGAGGAACATATCGTGCCGATGGACACCTACGCCTTCCCGGAAGCGATCTGGTATGGATTTTTTGCCTGCGCGCTGCATCACCGGGCGCCCCAGCACAACTATGTCGCCGAGTATCTCACCCATCCAAACGGCGTTCTCGGCGTCTCGGAATGTCTGCTGCATGTGGAGAATGCGGACGAGACGGCCGAGGCCTTCGCCGCCTATCTCGGCACCGCACCGCGGAAAAACGCCGACGGCATCGTACTCGACTTCGCCAACCGGACACGGCTCTCCATCTACGACGGCGATGCGATCGAAGCGCGGCTGGGGCTCTATAGGCCCTCGCGCAGACCGAGCTTTGCGGCGCTGGCCTTCGCCACCCCGGCTGTGGACGCGGTCAGACGGATCCTGGACGGCAATGGCGTGCCCTACGCGTCGACGCCCGGCGGCCTCGCGGTCGACCCAGAGGCGGCGCTGAACGCCATCTGTCTCTTCGAAGAACCACGCCCCTAGAAATGGAAGACGCCTCATGACGAGCCGATATGATTTGGACGCCACAGGCGTCGCGACCCTTACCCTGGACGGCGACGGCGCCGTAAACGTCATCAATGACGCCACGATCAACGCCTTCGAGGAACGTCTGACGGCAGCGCTTTCCGACGACGCCGTGAAAGGCGCTATCGTCGGCAGCACAAAGGCCGGGTTTCTCGCCGGCGGCGACCTGGACGTGCTGTACGAGGCCTGTTTGGAAGCGGCTGCCGTGGCACCGGAACACCGGCCCGTCCGGGCGCGGAAAATCTATGACGAGATCATGCCGATGCATCGGCTTTTGCGGCGCATGGAGACGAGCGGCAAGCCCATCGTCGCGGTCATCGAAGGCGCTGCGCTCGGGGGCGGGTTCGAGCTGTGTCTGGCCTGCCATCACAGGATAGCCATCGATACGCCCGCCGTTCAGATCGGATTGCCGGAAGTGCTGCTGGGCCTGATGCCGAACGCCGGCGGCACCCAGCGTCTGCCACGCCTCATCGGCTCCGAAAAAGCGCTGCCATTGCTGATAGACGGCACAAAGCTCGACGCCCAAGCCGCCGCCGACCTCGGGCTCGTCGAGCTTGCCGGCAGTGCCGACGCCGCCGTCGCGCGGGCCAGGGCCTGGATAGCGGATCACCCCGAAGCCGCGCAGCCTTGGGATATGCGCGGATTTCGCGTGCCCGGGGGCAAGCCCAGCGATCTCTCCGCCATGGAGGTCTACGAGGTGGCGAACGTCACGCTGCGGCGGGACTGGTACGGCTCGGCGCCGGCGCGCAAGGCCATCCTGAGCGCGGCCTATGAAGGGCTGCATGTGACGCTGGACGAGGCCCTGCCGGTCGAGGCGGCGTTCTTCGCGGACCTGGCGATGGACCCGCAAACGGTCGCGACTCTGGAGGTCGCGGCGGCGACGCCGGCGCGGTTGCGGCGAACGGCCCGGCGCACCGCCTTGCCGCTCCTCAAGATCAATGCCACCGGCCCGCTTGGCGCCGAATTGCACGCGCGCGCGGAACGGCGCGGCGTTTCCATGGACCGGACGACCGAAGGCGGCGTCGCGCTGATCGTGCATGACGGGGCCAAGACCTATCGCCTTTGGGAGAACGGCAACGGCGCCAACGACGACCGGGATGCCGTTGCAGCCCTGTTCACGACGGATGCCGGCTTCGCGGTCGCGGAAGTCAGCTACACCGACGCGCCGCCGCAGCCCCTGCTGACGGCCCTGGCCGGTCTCGGCATCGCGCCGATCGCCGTGCGTCGTGCCGGTGGTCGGAGCTTTACGCAGCGCCTGTCGGCGGCCTTGTCCCGGCGGGCCGAGGAACTCGCCGCCGACGGCGCGCCACCGCACATGCTGCACCGGGCGCGGCGTCTGGCACGCTTCCGTGGCGCGGTGACGCCGCCGCAAGACACCGATCACGCGGAGTCGGAAGGGACGACCCTATCTGTCGCCGCCATGGCCGCGTCGCTAACGGAAGCGCTTGTCTCCGAGATGAGACAGGCGGTTTCGAACAACGACGTCGCCGGCCCGGCCGAAGCGCGGCTCCTGGCCGTGGCCGGCTGCGGGGCGCCTGCGACAATCGCCACCACGCCTTAGAAGAACCGACCAATGCTCAAAAATCTAAAGGTTATCGAACTGGGCGGCGCAGGGCCCGTCCCCTATTGCGGCATGTTGCTGGCCGATTACGGGGCCGATGTTATTCGCATCGACCGGGCGGACGGCGACCCGCATCAGGACCAGCCGGGCAATATCATGATGCGCGGCAAGCGCTTCATCGGTATCGACCTGAAGGATCCGGCGGGCCTCGACATCGTCAAGAAGCTGATAGGCTCCGCCGACATCGTTCTGGACTCCTTCCGTCCGGGTGTGCTGGAGCGCCTTGGCCTCGATCCGGAGCAGCTTTTGCAAACCGTGCCCTGGCTCGTCTTTGCCCGCATGAGCGGATGGGGGCAGACCGGGCCGATGGCGCGCGCGCCGGGGCATGACATCAATTACCTGGCCCTTTGCGGCGCGCTTCACGGCATCGGCGATGCCGACCGGCCGCCGCCGCCGCCGATTGCCTATGTCGGCGATATGGGCGGCGGTGCCATCCTCGCTTTCGCCGTATTGTCGGCAGCGACCTCCGCCCGCGCGACCGGCCAAGGACGCATCGTCGATGCCTCCATATACGAGGCCGCCATGCTGCTCGCCGGCCCGTTCCACGCCCTGGCCCAAACCGGCGGCTGGTCGGATACCCGCGCCACCAACGCTATCGACGGCAGCGCGCCGTTTTACAGATGCTACGCTTGCGCGGATGGCCGGTATGTCGCCGTGGGCGCGTTGGAAGACCAGTTCTTCGCCAAGCTTCTGGAGCTTTTGGAGCTCCCGGAAAGCTATATGGCGACGCGGTGGGACACGGCCGTTTGGCCGAAACTCACCGAGGAAATTGCCGGCCGCTTCGGCACAAAATCGCGGGACGACTGGGTATCCGACGTGGCCACGGCCGCCTGCGTCTCGCCGGTGCTGACCCTTGCGGAAAGCATGGAGCATCCGCAGATAACCGAACGCGACAGCTTTGTTCCGATCGCCGGCGTCCGTCAGCCACGCCCCTTCGCCGGTCTTTGCGAAACACCCGGCGCCCCGCCGACGCCCGCCGCGTATGCGCGAGAGATACTGTCAGAGGCCGGATACGAGCAATCCCAGATAGAGCGCCTCTCCCGAAGCGGGACCGTCTTGCTTTAGGTCCGAGGGAGCTGTCCGGCGCTAAGCGAGCAGCTCCTTCGGCAATACAGACATCATCGCTTCGTCGAGATTGGCATGGGGCTTGGCGCCGGACATATTCGAAATCGCATCCCAGTTGGCCGCAATATCTTCAGCCGTGGCATTCATCAGACGCACGCCTTCCGCCGTCAGCAGGTCGACCGCCGCGTAGTGATGCGCCCCGGCCGCCATGATGGCGCCGGTCGGTGCGTCTTCCGACGTCAGGTAAAGGGCCGCGGCGCTCACGGATTTCGGGTCGAAATAGTCCCGCTGAGCATCGGTCATGCCCTCGCTGTTCATCCGCGTGGCGCCCGCCGGGGCAAGCGCGTTGACGCGGATATCGAATTTGGCGCCTTCGAGCTTCAGGACTTTGACGAGACCGAGCAGGCCGGTCTTTGCGGCGGCATAATTGCTCTGCCCGAAGTTGCCGTAGATACCGCTTCCCGACGACGTCATGAGAACGCGTCCGTATTCCTGGTCGCGCATCAGGTGCCAGACCGCGCGCGTGCAATTCGCGGCGCCGAAAAGATGGACCGAGCAAACCTGCTCGAAATCTTCGGCGCTCATCTTGGCAAAGCTCCGATCGCGGAGATTCCCGGCATTGTTGACCAAAACGTCGATGCGGCCCAACTCGTCTGCGATATGCGCGACCATGTCGTTGACGGAACCGGCATCGGACACGTCACAGCAAAATCCCAGCGCGTGGCCGCCTTGTTCGCTGATCAGGGAGACGACCTCTTCCGCCACCTCGCTCGACCCGCCCGCGCCATCGAGGGCGGCCCCGAGGTCCGCCACAACGACGACAGCGCCCCGCTCCGCATAGGCTAATGCGTGGGAACGGCCCAATCCGCGCCCCCCACCGGTGATCAAGACAACCCTGCCGTCAAAGGATATCGCCATAGCGTCGAACCCCATTTGTCAAGTCGCAGAGAATTGTCGGCAATAGCGCGGCGGCGGGCAATTCGGCGCCGTTTATAGCGGGGATTAGCATTTGCACATGGACAAGTCGCCGGCCGCCGTTTCTAACTTGAGCAAACGGTGGAAGTAACGCGGAGTTCAATGGTGGACTGCTATATCTACGATCACGTCAGAACGCCACGGGGGCGCGGCAAACGAGGCGGAGGCTTGCGTTCGGTCAGCCCTTTGGAACTTGGCCGGCAGGTTCTGCATGCGATCCGCACGAGGATTGAGCTCGATACGTCGCGGGTCGACGAAGTTATTTTCGGCTGCGTCGAACCCGTGGGCGAACAAGGGGGCGTTCTCGGCCGACTCTGCGCGTTGAAAGCCGGGTATGACGACAGCGTCGCCGGGCTTCACGTCAACCGCTACTGCTCGTCGGGCCTTGACGCGATCAATATCGGCGCCGCCGGCATCGCCTGCGGACAGTCGGAGATCGTGATAGGCGGCGGCGTCGAAAGCATGAGCCGCGTGCCGATGGGCGCGGGCGGCAGCGCCGGGAGCCTCGACCCCACGGTCGCGCATGACAACTATCTGGTCGGCCAGGCGATCGGCGCCGACGCCGTGGCGACCAAATACGGTTTCAGCCGCAGCGACGTCGACCGTTTCGCGTCACAGAGCCAACAGCGGGCCCACGCGGCATGGACGGACGGCCGTTTCTCGAAATCCGTGACCCCCGTGACCGACCGGAACGGCGTCGCCATCCTCGAGCGGGACGAGCATATTCGGCCCGATACCACCGTCGAAAGCCTGCAAGCGCTGAAGCCGTCCTTTGCCGGTCTCGGCGCCATGGGCTTCGACGAGGTCATTCTGGATCGTTACCCGGAGCTCCCCGCCATCGACCACGTTCACCATGCGGGCAACTCGAGCGGGATCGTCGACGGCGCCGCGGCCGTGCTGCTGGGCGGAGAAGCGGCTGCGCAAACGCTGGGCGCGAAACCGCGCGCGCGCATACGCGGATTTGCGACCATCGGCTCCGAACCTTCCATCATGATGACGGGCCCCGAATTCGTCGTCGAAAGGCTTTTGAAACGATCCGGCGTTTCTGTGCCGGACGTCGATCTGTGGGAGGTGAACGAGGCCTTCGCCGCCGTTCCGTTACGCTTCATGCAAGCCCTGGACATCGACGAGAGCATCGTCAACGTCAACGGCGGCGCAATCGCCATGGGACACCCGCTCGGCGCGACCGGTGCGATGTTGCTGGGCACGCTTCTGGACGAGCTCGAACGTCAGGACAAGACGCTCGGCATCGCCGTTCTGTGCGTCGGTGTCGGGATGGGAACGGCCGCCTTGATCGAACGCGTATGAGTGAACCGTTCCAGAGGTGATTCTATGCCCAACAGCCCAGTTACCTTCAAACCCGATCATTTCTGCATCATCGTCGACGACCTAGTGGCGGCGACCCGCAACTTCGAGGCGCTCGGGTTTATCGTCACGCAAGGCAGCAACACCGGCGGTGACAGCGCAAACGCGCTCGTCATCTTTCAAGACGGCGTCTATATCGAACTCGTTCGCCTGGATAAGCCCGGCTTCCGGAAATTTCTTCTGGGCCTGACCCACCCGACGGGCCTGATGAAACTCATGTTCCGCGGAGACAAGACGTTCATCCGGCGGTTTCTGCGTTATTGGACCGTGGCGCCACGCGGCCATTGGGCGGACTGGTGCCTCGCGGCAAAGCCGCTCGACGACGCGATTGCACAGGCCCGCGAACGCGGCCTCGACCTCGCGCCCCTGCCGTATACGCATCACCGCTACCGGGCCGACGGCGCCTGCGTGAAATGGCGCATGGGCGGCGGCGTGGATCCGTCCCTGCCGTTTCTGATCGAAGACGTCGAAGGCTACGCCGAGCGCGCGCCGATCCGTCTCGGTGCCCGGCACCCCAACGGCGCCGGCCGCCTTGCCGGCGTGGTCCTGGGATCGAATGACCCGCCGGCGGCACTGGAGCGGCTTGAACGCCTGACCGGCGCCGAAAGCGCCGATGGCGTTCTCCTTGTGGGCGGCGTGCCGGTGCGCATCGAGCACGACCCGGCCTTCCCGATGCCGCTTCCCAAGGAATTGATCCTCAA
>JAKSBY010000221.1 GCA_022360855.1 Sphingomonadales bacterium
AATGATTGGAACTCTACGCCGGGCCTCTGCGGGGCCGGGAGTGTAAGGAATCCCGACTCGCTATGGGGTGGCTTATGGCCAACGGCTGGCCGAGCGACGGATTGGCGACATGGGGTCTAAAGCGCTTTGCGTTTAGGTTGCCTCGTCATTGCGACCCCTGCGAAAGCGGAGGAAGCAATCCAGGGATCGGGCAATCTATTTCAGTGACAGTTACCTTTTTATTTTCTGTTTAAAAACAAATGATTAGAAAAGCCCGCCTTAAAAAGGTAACTGTCACTGAAATAGGCGATATCAGTCCTAGATTGCCGCGTCGCTGACGCTCCTCGCAATGACGCATCGTTGATTCAACTTAGGCGCAAAGCGTTCTAGACGGCGACGGCTCTTCGGTTCAGCGAAAGCGCGGCGGCGCCACCGAAAAGGCCGAGCGCGAGGATGAATTGTGCGATGCTGGCCCCGGTCGCCACTCCTGCTACGGTCGCGAAGGCGAATCCGGCGGCCGTGGCGGCGATGCAGACGGTCCTGAGGCCCGGCGCGATGCGGCCATAGGCGCGGTTCAGGAGATTGAGCGCACCGATCAGCGCCATCATCATGCCGCCGGAGAAGAACCACACCGCGCGTCCGGAAAACCCGCCGAAAATCCAAAAGGTGGCCAGCATGTGGACCAGTCCCAAAAGCACGATTCCGGCGCCGAGAAAGAGATAAAGCCGTCTCATGGCCATGGCCTCCCGCTTGCCCTGCTTGCGCGCGAAAGCCTAGGTGGCAGATCCGGCGATTGTCCAGGGCCGGGACGAAATGCCGCGGGCGGGACGGGCGGGGTCTGGCATTGCGGCGATGATCGGATAGAGTGGCCCGATGTCCCGGAAGATCGCCACCGTTGCGCTCCTCGTCCGCGACTATGACGCGGCCCTTGCTTGGTACACCGGCAAGCTCGGTTTCGAGGTGATCGAGGATACGGCCTTGGGCGGCGGCAAGCGCTGGGTGGTCGTGGCGCCTCCGGACGGAACCGGAGCGCGGCTCCTGCTCGCCGAAGCCGACGGACCCGAACAGGAGGCCCGCATCGGCGATCAGACCGGCGGGCGGGTGTTCCTGTTTCTGGAAACGGACGACTTCGCTCGCGACCACGGCGCCATGACGGCCGCCGGCGTTCGCTTCCTGGAAGAGCCGCGCCATGAGCCCTACGGCACCGTCGCCGTGTTCGAGGATCTCTACGGCAACAAATGGGATCTGATCGAGCTCGCTCCCTAATCAAAAAAGCCGCCCAAGGGCGGCTTTCGGATCGCTCGTGGTGCGGCGTGGGCTTAGCGGCGGGGCGCCATGCCGTCGCGCTCGGCGCGCTTGCGCTCCAGCTTGCGGGCGCGGCGGATCGCCGCGGCCTGCTCGCGGGCCTTCTTCTCTGACGGTTTTTCGTAGAACCGGCGCAGCTTCATCTCGCGGTAGATACCCTCGCGCTGCATCTTCTTCTTCAGCGCGCGCAGCGCCTGATCGACGTTATTGTCGCGAACCGTTACCTGCATAAGCTTTCATCGCTCCTTCCATCGGGCGGCTTCAAATCGGCGCGCCCAATGTTTAAGAACGCTTCGTGAAGTCCCTTGCTGTTGCCACAAGCGCGCGCCTTTTAACAAAGCGGCCGCGGCCTGTGAAGAGGTTTTGAACGCAAAAACGACGGTCAGGGCAAAGGATAGTCTTCCGCCCGACACCGGTGTTTCACAAATTCCGTGCCTAATATAGCAAATCCGGCCTATGATTTAAAGGCGGCGCTTCGCGCGACGCGCCGCTCAGGCGATGAGGATGACGATGGCAAAGAAACGCGAGCGAACGCCGGACGACTGGCGCGACGAGATGATCGACGCGGCCCTAGCCCAGGTGCCCTTCGACGGCTGGACCGATCGGGCGCTGGCCAAGGCGGCCGAGGCGCTTGGGCTGGAGCGGGCCTATGCCCGGCTCGTCTTCCCGGGTGGAGCCGCCGAGGTGTTGGAAGCGGCGGCCCGGCGCGCCGACGCGCTGATGCTCGAAGAGCTGGAGGCGGCGGGCATCGGCGAGATGCGCATTCGTGACCGCATCCGCTCCGCCGTTATGGCGCGGCTTCTGGTTATGGGCGACCACCGCCAGGCGGTGGAACGCTCAATGGCCTATCTGGCGCTGCCGCAAAACGGCGCGCTGGCGCTGAAACTGCTCTACCGCACCGTGGACGCCATGTGGGTGGCCGCCGGCGACACCGCCACCGACTACAACTTCTACACCAAGCGGGCGATCCTGGCCGGCGTCTACTCCTCGACCCTGCTGATCTGGCTGCACGACCGTTCGGAGGACTATGCCGATACCCGCGCCTTTCTCGACCGGCGCATCGATGGCGTGATGCAGTTCGAAAAGGTCAAGGCCGAGGTCCGCAAAGTGACCGACAATCTGCCGTCGATCGCCGGGATTCTCGGTCGTCTGCGTTATCCGGCAAGATAGCCCGGAAGCCGGCTACGCATGGTTTCGTTAACCTTTGGGCGAATATAATCTGGCAGCGTCGCGCCTATTTGCATTTGTCTCGAAAACGCTAAAATCCGACCATCCGGCGCGATGCGCCGGGGTGCGCAAGCGCCCGAACGGAGTTTTGAATGAAGGTTTCCGGCCCGACCGGCGTTTCCAGGCCGCAGGAGGTCCGCCGCACCGAAAAGGCTTCGGGCGCGGCCGATGCCACGTCGGCTGCATCGGCCCGGCCCATCGCCGATACGGTTGCGGTCGCCGGCATTCCGGCCGAGGAGATGACGCCGAAGGTCCGCGACGCCATCATGAATCTGATGGCAGAGGTCGATAACCTCCGCCGCGAGCTGGAGCGCACCAAGCACCGGCTGGCGGAGATGGAACGCCTCGCCGACATGGACACCTTGACCCCGATCGCCAACCGCCGGGCCTTCGTGCGCGAACTGACGCGCATGATTGCCTTTGCCGAGCGCTATGGCGCGCCGTCCAGCCTGGCCTATTTCGACGTCAACGATCTCAAGCATATCAATGACAAATACGGCCATGCCGCGGGCGATAAGGCGTTGACCCACGTGGCGCAGACCTTGCTGCACAACGTCCGCTCGTCCGATATTGTCGGGCGCCTGGGCGGTGACGAATTCGGCGTGATCCTGGCGCAGATCGGCGACGAGGACGCCGCCAAGAAAGCGCAGCAGCTGGCGGAGACGGTGCAGGAGACGCCCTTCGAATGGGAGAGCGCGCCGATCAATATCCGCCTGGCCTCGGGTTTTTATACGTTTGACGGCAAGGAAGACGCCACCAAGGCACTCGCCTTTGCCGACGAGCGCATGTACGCCGCCAAACGCGCCAGCAAGTCCGGCGGTTAGGGTCACTCCGGCAAGTGTCGGGGTCCTCGGCAGTCATTGCGAGCGCAGCGAAGCAATTTCGTCCCACCCCCTCTTGTCACCCGCCGGCTTGACCGGCGGGTCCATACAGAAGCCACCTCGGCTGTGGCAACATGGATTCGCCGATCAAGTCGGCGAATGACGGGTTTGAAAGTCACGCAATGATGTCGGGCAAAAGCTGATCCTCGAGCTTGAGGATCTCGTCCTTGAGCAGGAGCTTGCGCTTTTTCATGCGCTGGACCTGTAATTGGTCGAACGTACCCGCGCGGCTCAGCGCGGTGATGGCGTCGTCCAGGTCACGATGTTCTTGTCTGAGGCGCAATAGGTTCGCGCGCAGCTCCGCATCGTCCATAATGCATCCGTGTTCAAATGTCTTTGGGGTGCGGCATTTTGATCGGAAATACTACCATAAAACCGGCGGTGGGCCTAGGTGAAGCAAATGGCGGACGAGACGGGCGTTGATTTCGAGGCCTGCTGGCAGGCCGCTCTCGCAGCCTATGGGCATCCGGGCGTCGAGGCCGCCTGCATGGCGCTGCAGGACGATTACGGCCTCGATGTCATCGTCATTCTAACGCTTGGCTGGCTGGCCGCACGGAGGACCGGGCTGTCGGATCCGGGGCTCGATGCCCTCGTCGCGGCGGCGCGGCCCTGGCAGGAGGGGGTCGTGAAGCCCCTGCGCGAGCTCCGCCGGCGCCTCAAATCCGAAGACGATCCGGCGATGGCCCGCGTATACGATTCCCTTAAGAAGAGCGAGCTGGAAGCGGAGCGTTCGGAAATGGAGGCGTTCCTCGCCGCCCTGGCCCGGATTGAAACGTCGACCGGTGACGGTCCGCCCGACAGCTCCGAGCTGATCGCCCGCTATGCGGCGCGGGCCGGGGTCTCGCTGGACAAGATGGCGGAGAACTACATTCGCACGATCGCGCAGGCGTATGGTTAACCCTGCCAGCGCTCGGTATCGGGCAGGTCAAGCCCGAACAGATCCAAAAGCCGCGCCGCGCTCTGGGTAATCATGGCATCGATGTTCTCGGGCCGGGTGTAGAGTGCCGGCACCGGCGGCGCGATGATCGCGCCGATTTCCGTGGCCGCGACCATGGTCCGCAAATGCCCGAGATGCAGTGGCGTTTCGCGGACCATCAGCACCAGCCGGCGACGCTCCTTCAGCGCCACGTCGGCGGCGCGGGTGAGCAGGTTCGAGGTCACGCCCGTGGCGATCTCCGACATCGAGCGGATCGAGCAGGGCGCAACGATCATGCCGAGCGATTGGAACGACCCGCTGGCGATCGCCGCCCCGACGTTGCGGATGGGATGGTGACGGTCTGCCAGGGCGTACACGTCCTGCGGCTTGTAGTCGCACTCCGAAGGCAGGGCCATCTCCGCCGACTTGGTGATCACCAGATGCGTCTCGACCGGCGTCTCGGCCAGGAGCTCAAGCAGCCGGATGCCGTACAACACGCCGGATGCGCCGGAAATGCCGATCACCAGCCGGCCGGCCGAGTCGTCGGAATTTGCCGTCGTCGTCATAGCGGCGCGAGCCTAAAGGAGCGTCTGCGGCGTGCCAAGCTTTCTCCGGAAAACAGGCAACCGTGATCACGTCTTATGACGTGCGGATGACAAATACACAAAAATATGGTGTAATAAGGGGTCGTTTCGAAAAAGGAGAATTCGGGTATGTCCACCGAAACGCATCTTGCGTCTCTGTCTGAAAAACATTCCCATCTTGAAGCTCAAATCTGCGAAGAAAACCAGCGGCCCTGTCCGGACAGCCTCCGAATAACGGAACTCAAACGACAAAAATTGAAAGTCAAAGACGAAATCGAACGGCTTTCGCACTAACGTCAGCTTTTTAATGCCAGGTACTGCCCGGCGGCCCGCGGCGCCGCGGGATTAGGCCTGCTCGTTGCTGTCGCCTTCTGCCGGTTCCTCGCGCTCTATAGTGAATTCGGGAATCGGCGCGGGCTCCGGCTCCTTATCCAGCTTTCCAGCGCGCTTGAGCGCCTTGCGGACCGCGTCGTCCAACTCGACCTGAGCACACAGGCCGAGGCCCACCGGGTCCTGCGGTTTGATGTTGGTGCTGTTCCAGTGGGTGCGGTCGCGCACGGCGATGATCGTCGGCTTGGTGGTGCCGACCAGCCGGGAGATCTGCGCATCGCTCAGCTCCGGGTGATTGCGCACCAGCCAGGCGATCGCATCGGGCTTGTCCTGTCTTTTTGACACGGGCGTATAGCGCGGCCCCTTGGTACGCGGCTGCGGCGGCACCGCGTCGACGATGATCTTCAGCTCCGAGCTCGGGTCGTCCTGGCAGCGGTTGATCTCGTCCCAGGTCAGTTGGCCCGTGGTTGTAGGGTCCATGCCGACGATGCTCTGGCCGACGGTACCGTCGGCAATACCCTGGACCTCAAGGTCATGCAGGCCGCAGAACCGGGCGATCTGCCGGAAGGTCAGCGCGGTGTTGTCAACAAGCCAGACGGCGGTCGCCATGGGCATCAGCGGATTGTTCATCGGGTCTTCCTTTTCGCAGGCGGGCAAAACGGCCCGGTTGCCCGACCGGCGTAGCGCCAACCGGGCGCCGCTCCTTTCAACACGGGAAATGGAGTGACGACTCTCGACCGCTAATTAACAGCAAGTGTTTGCCTTGTCACGAGCCTATCTGGCGCGGCCGGCTCCGGATCAATGCGCGATTTCCAGGATGATCTTGCCCATATGCACCCCCGATTCCATCCGTGCATGCGCGCCTGCGGCATCGGCGAGGGGAAAGGTGGAATCGATCACCGGCTTGATCGTGCCGGCATCGAGCAGCGGCCACACCATGTCGGCAAGGGACTGCGCAATGGCGCCTTTGAAGGCATTGTCCCTCGGCCTCAGCGTCGAGCCCGTGACGGTCAGCCGCTTCAGCATCACCGGCAGAAGATTGAGTTCGCCGACCACGGGGCCGCGCAGAAACGCGATCTGCACCAACCGCCCGTCCTGCGCCAGGCAGGCAAGGTTCTTGGCCACATAGTCGCCGCCGACCATGTCGAGAACCACATTGACGCCCTTGCCGTCCGAGGCGGCGAGGACCTCTTTCTGCCAGTCATCGGTGCGGTAGTTGAGCGCCAGGTCGGCGCCGAGCTCGTGGCAGAAGGTGCATTTGTCTTGAGAGCCGGCGGTCGTAAAGACGCGGGCGCCAAAGGCCTTGGCAAGTTGTATCGCCGTGGTGCCGATGCCGGAGGTTCCGCCATGCACGAGCAGGGTCTCGCCGGCATCGAGATAGGCGCGGTCGAAAACATTCGACCAAACCGTGAAGAACGTCTCCGGCAACGCCGCCGCTTCGGTGAAGGAGAACCCTTTGGGAACCGGCAGCAGCGTCTCTGCCGGCGCCAGGCAGTATTCGGCGTAGCCGCCGCCCGCCACCAGCGCACAGACTTCGTCGCCGACGTCCCAGCCTTCGACGCCGGCGCCCACCATATTGATGCTGCCCGCGACCTCCAGGCCAGGGGTCTCCGGCGCGCCCGGCGGCGGCGGGTAACGGCCCTCGCGCTGCACGATATCCGGGCGGTTGACGCCCGCGGCGCGCACGCGAATCAGCACCTCGCCCGGCCCGGGATTCGGCCGGTCCAGATCGACCACCTGCAAGACTTCCGGCCCGCCGAAACGGCTGATGGCAATGGCGTGCATTGTGTGTTGACTGTCCCCTCGTCCAACGCGCAGTCTGGCCCGAGATGACCCGGCGATCAATATGGAACTGACTGGGGGAGACCGCTTATGGATCTGGACGACGTTAGCCCAAAACAGGAGGAGCCGCTCAAGGCCCTGCTGGCCGAGGAGCTGGACCGGCTGTCCATCGACGAGCTCGAGGAGCGGATTCGGTTGCTTTCCGGCGAGATCGAACGCGTTCAAGCAATGATCGACGCAAAGGGTGCGAGTAAATCCGCGGCAGAGGCTTTTTTTAAATCATAGGTTTTGCTTCATAGGAATTTACGCAATTTTAACGATCCGCTCGTAGGGTGTAAGACGTCAGGTCCAGTAGGCACCTATTTCCTTTCTGGACGTATCCACTCTGTATGACGCCTCCCTAACGAACTGAGCCGCCTCTGGCGGCTCTTTTTCTTGTGGCGGCCGAACACGAATCAACGGGGCACGTCGTCCCAGTGCCAAAGCCGTTAACCATAGGACCTCAGCCGTGGAAGAACGGCTGCGCGGCCGCCGGATGCCGCGTTAACCATCCCGGCCACGCAAATCCGAGCGACGGCGGCTTTGATGGCGGGTGCCGCCTTGCACCGAACAAACGTTCCGGAACGCGACCATCCTCCCTGCGTTCCGGATTGTGACATGATCCGCAAGGCAAAGGCGGGAAATGATGACGACCAGCGAACGGGAAAATCGGCCTGACGACAAGATGGACCTGATCCAGCTCTCCGCGGGCTATGAGGCGGCGATGGCGCTCGCCCGCCGTTCGGAGCGGTATTTCAAGACCCGCGCCCGGATCGACCGCATCCGGCTGGATAACCCCGCGCGGGCCGCGTTCGCGGTCGAATGCATGCGGGTCACCTGCCGGCTGAGCCAGGTCATCTCCTGGTATCTGGTGCGCAAGGCGGTCGCCGCCGGCGAGATGAGCATCGACGAGGCTTTCGCCCCCAATAATCGACTCGGCAATAAGGATGTCTGCCTGTTCCGCGACGTCGAGGTTCTGTCGTGGCTGCCGCATCAGCTCACGCAGCTTCTCGAGCAGAGCATGCAGCTCTACAGGGACGTGCTGCATCTCGACTGCGTGCTGCAGACCCAGCACCTGGTGATGCGCAAGAAGCATCCCATGCGCCGGCTAGAGGACTCGGTCCGCGCCGGACTGCTGGCGAATTGAGCGGCGCGCGCGCCTATTTCTTGAGTTTGAAGCTGCCGAAGCGCTTGTTGAAGCGCGCGACCTGACCGCCCGTATCGACGAGGCGCTGGGCGCCACCGGTCCAGGCCGGGTGCGATTTCGGATCGATCTCGAGGCGCAGCGTATCGCCCTCCTTGCCCCAGGTGGAGCGGGTCTCGAAGGTTGTACCATCGGTCATCTGAACCGTGATGGTATGATAGTCGGGATGAATATCCTTGCGCATGCGCTCTCTCCGCGAATCGAGGCGGTTGTATACCGGCCCCGTTTCCGAATTGCAAGCGCGCCGAGGCCGCGGCAAAGAAGCCCTTGCATCGGGCCCGCAAGGCCGGATATGGACCGTGGATTCTGATGTCTGAGACGCAAGATAGACCCGCGGACAAAAGCCCGTCCGAAGCGCTCGGCCGGTTGCGCCGGCTCGGCGCGCTGACGCCGTTTCTGGTTCGCCACAAGGGCCTGATTACCGGTGCCGTTATCGCACTTCTGATAGCGGCGGCGGCAACCCTGGCAATCTTTCGCTCATTCGGCGCCCTGATCGACCACGGCTTCGCCGGCGACGATCCCGGGCGCATCGATCTCTACTTCCTCGGCATGTTGGGCCTGATTTTCATCCTCGCGGTCTCGACCTTCTTCCGATTCTACTTCGTCACCATCCTGGGCGAGCGGATTGTTGCTGAGATCCGCGCCGCGGTGCACGACCGGGTGATCGGGCTCAGCCCGGAATTTTTCGAGACCAACCGGCCCGGCGAAATCGCCTCGCGGTTGACCACGGATACGACCTTGATCCAGACCGTGGTCGGCTCCTCCGCATCGATCGCGCTAAGAAACCTCCTGATCTTCTTCGGCGGCTCGGTGATGCTGCTGTTCCTGAGCCCGCGCCTGATGGCGATGATCGTGCTTGTGGTGCCGCTCGTTGTCGTGCCGCTGATCGTGCTTGGGCGGCGGGTTCGCAACCTGTCCCGCTTCAGTCAGGACCGGGTGGCCGATGTCGGCGCCATGGCCGACGAAGCCTATAACGCCATTCAGATCGTGCAGGCCTTCACCCATGAGGAGGTGGAAAAAAGGCGGTTTCGCCAGGCGGTCGAAAAGGCGTTCTCGACCGCCAAAAGCCGGATCAAGACCCGCGCCTGGATGACCTTTACGGTCATTCTGCTGATCTTCGGCGCCATCGACTTCGTGCTGTGGCAGGGCGCGAAAGACGTGATCGCCGCGCGCATGTCCGGCGGCGACCTGGCCTCGTTCGTCGGGCTGTCGATCCTGGTCGCAGGCGCCGTCGGCGCGTTGAGCGAAGTCTATGGCGAAATCCAGCGGGCCGCGGGCGCGGCCGGGCGGCTTGCCGAACTCCTGGCGATGGAGTCCAACATCCGCGTTCCCGCTCATCCGCGCGCGCTGCCGGAGCCGCCGCGCGGCATCATCAGCTTCGAGAAGGTGACGTTCAACTACCCGTCGAAACCGGAGACGGCGGCGCTCGAAGATTTCAGTCTTGATGTCGCAGCCGGCGAGACGGTTGCGCTCGTCGGCCCGTCCGGGGCGGGCAAGTCGACCGTGGCACAGCTTCTGCTGCGGTTCTTCGATCCCGGCACCGGCCGCGTGCTCGTTGATGGCGTCGACATCAGGGAGGTCGACCCGCGTGATTTGCGTTCGCGGCTGGCCGTCGTTCCTCAGGAGACGGTGATCTTCGGCACCAGCGCCATGGAGAACATCCGTTACGGCAATCCAGACGCCGGCGACGAAGAGGTCATTGCGGCTGCCGAAGCCGCGGCGGCGCACGACTTCCTGGCAGCGTTGCCCGAAGGCTACGACACGTTTCTCGGCGAGAAGGGGACGCGGCTCTCCGGCGGCCAGCGCCAGCGGCTCGCCATTGCGCGGGCGGTGTTGCGGGATGCGCCCATCCTGCTGTTGGACGAGGCCACCAGCGCGCTGGACTCGGAGGCGGAGCGCGCCGTTCAAAATGCCCTTGACCGGCTCATGATCGGCCGCACGACCCTGGTGATCGCGCATCGGCTGGCCACCGTTCTCAGGGCCGACCGGATCATCGTCATGGAACACGGCCGGATCGTCGATGAAGGCCGGCACGAAGCGCTGCTCGCCAAAGGCGGACTTTATGCCCGGCTCGCGGCACTGCAATTCGATCTGCAGCCGGCTGCCGAATAGCCATACCAACGGCGGGAAAAACCGGAAGGGATTTACAAAGTTAAACTTGCAAGCCGATTCCGCCAAGCGTATTAAGCGGTTAGGTGGTCATTTCGCAGTTGCGAAAGAAAAATGATTCAGGCAATGCGGCGCAACATAATGCGCAAAAATCGTGAGTGGGGGACGATGCTCGGCCGATTGTTCGGCCTGATCGTCTTTGGACTCATGCTTTTTGTCCCGGATTTGGGCGATAACGGTTTCGCCGCCAACGAGGCTGCGGGCGGACGGGGCTTTCTCGAGTCCGATGCCGTCTTGGAGCTTGCCCGGGATTCGGCGCCGCGCAATTAACTACCGCTGTGTGAAGCGGAATTCGATGCGCCGGTTACGCCGGTTGGCGTCGGGTCCGGCGCCAGGATCGATCGGCTTGTATTCGGCAAAGCCGGTGGCCGCCAGCCGGTCGGGCAGGATCCCTTCGTAAGTCAAAAAACGGACGACGGAGATGGCGCGGGCCGTCGACAGCTCCCAGTTGGACGGGAAGCGCGGCGTGTTAATTGGCACCCGGTCCGTGTGGCCGTCGACGCGCAGGATCCAGGGAACATCTTCGGGAATCTCCGCGGCGATCTCTATGAGCGTCCGCGCCAGCTTGCGCAGTTGTTCCCGGCCGCCCTGGCCGAGATCGGCGCTGCCGGAAGCGAAGAGCAGCTCCGACTGCAGCACGAAGCGGTCGCCTTCGATGCGGATGTCTTCGCGGCTGCCGAGCACTTCGCGTAGCCGTCCGTAGAACTCGGAGCGGAAGCCGGCCAGCTCTTCCACCTTGCCGGCCAGCGCCACGTTGAGCCGCCGGCCGAGATCGGCGATCACCGCCTGCTGCTCCCTGTCCTTGGCTTCTGAGGCGTCAAGTGCCGCTTCCAGCCGTGCGAGCTGTTGCTGAAGCGCCTGGATTCCGCGATTGAGCCGGTCCACTTCGGCGAGAGCTTCGCGCGAGATCCGGCGCTCCTCGTCGAGTTCGCTCTCCGCGGCGTCGTAACGGGACTGGAGCTCGGCGAGCGCGGACTCAGCATCCGTACCGGTCTGGCGGGCCGACGACAGCCGGCTTTGCGCGGCATCCAATTGACCTTGCAGGTCGCGGACCCGCGAAGACAGCTCGTCGCGGTCCAGATTGGCGGTCTGAAGGCTCGCCGAAAGCTGGCCGACGCTCATCCTGAGCTCGGCATTGGCAGCTTGTTCGAGACGGAGAAGATTTGCCAGCTCGGCGACCTGATCGCGCAGCTTGACCAGCGCCTCGTCGCGGCCCGAAAGGGCCTGGCCGAGGAAGAACTGTGCCAGAACGAAGACCGACAGTAGGAAGATGATGACCAGCAGCAGGGTCGACAGCGCGTCGACAAAGCCGGGCCAGGTATTGTCGTTGCCGATGCGGCGTCGGGCCGAGCGCGCAATCATGAGGGGCGCCGACCGTTATCCACCATGGCCGCCATGGTGCGGGCGAGAAGCTTCAATTCGCTGCGCATCTCGTCGATGAGCTGGTCGCGGCCGCGCGACTGCTCCTCGATCAGCCGTTTCACGTGCACGTCGATATTGCGCAGGTGCTGGGCGGCGGCGTCTTCTCCGGGCGCTGCCGGTTTGGCGGCCATTTCGGCCAGCTTTTCGAGCGCTGCCTGCATCTTGGCCTGACCGTCGGCCAGTTGCGCCATCAGGGATTGTTCGGCCTGCATCTGATCGGTCAATGCGGCAAGGCGCTCCGAGACCGAGAGGATCGAGTTGGAGACCTCGTCGCGGGTGTCTTCCGACTTGTGCATGGCCCGTTGCAGGCTGTCGAGGCTGTCGGCCGATTGCTCGAGAAGCGCGGTCACATAGGCGGGCAGGGAGCCGCCTTCTTCGTCCGCAGCCGCGCCGCCGGCGGCCCGCGCCAGTTTGGTCTCGCTCGCCAGCCAGTCTTCGAGGTCCGCATAGAAGCGGTTCTGCGCCTGGCCCGCCTGCAGATCGAGGAAGCCGAGCACCACCGAGCCGGCAAGGCCGAACAGCGAGGACGAGAAGGCGGTGGCCATGCCTGAGAGCGGCGCTTCCAGTCCGCGCTTCAGATCGTCGAACATGAGATTGAGATCGGCGGTGCCGACCGACAGCGAGCGAATGGTATCGCCGATGGCGCCGATGGTGCCCAACAGACCCCAGAAGGTGCCCAGCAGGCCGAGAAAGATCAGGAGCCCGATGAGGTAGCGCGAGATCTCCCGGCCCTCGTCGAGCCGCGAGGCGATGCCGTCGAGCACCGACCGGGTGGATAGCGCAGAGAGCTTCATGGTTCCGCGCTTTTCGCCGAGCATGGCGGCCATCGGCGCCAGGAGTCTGCCCGGCTTGGGCACGCCTTCGCCGTCTTCCGATTTCCGGTAGGCCTTGGCCCATTCAATCTCGGGACCGAGCTGCAACACCTGGCGGAAGACGAAAACGATACCGATGAAGAGCACCGCGGCGATGGTGCCATTCAGCGCCCGATTGGCGAGAAACGCCTCCTGCAGCTGCACGATTAGCACCACGGTCAAAAGCAACACGACGATGACAAATATCACCATGCGGGTCAGATATCGGGTCGTCGATGTCATAAAGCGCTCGTCCCCTTCGCTGGCCGGCATCTTAAAGAGAAACCGGGCATCGATCCAGCGCCCGACCCTAATGAGCCATTAGGCGAAATTTAGGCGGGGAGTTTGAGTGCTTTGAGCAGGTTTCGGTGCAGCTTGTCGTTGGCGGCGACGACATCGCCGGTCTCGAGCATGTTGGAGCGACCGTTAAACTCGCTGACGAAGCCACCGGCCTCGCGCACCAGGAGGATACCGGCGGCGATGTCCCACGGGCTTAAGCCCGCTTCCCAGAAGCCGTCATAGCGCCCGGCGGCCACATCGGCGGGATCGAGCGCGGCCGAGCCGAAACGCCGAACGCCCGCCACCTGCGGCATGATCTGAGCGAGCTCCTTGGCGAAGCGCTCCGAATCGCCGCGGCCCTTGAATGGAATGCCGGTGGCCAGGAGCGCCGTGCTCAACTGCTGGCGCACGGAGACGCGCATCC
>JAKSBY010000150.1 GCA_022360855.1 Sphingomonadales bacterium
GAGATGGTCCGTATCGCACCCACCGGCATGATCTTCGTGCCCAGCGTCGACGGCATCAGCCATTCCCCGGCGGAGTTCACCTCCGCCGCCGACATGGCCAACGGCGCCAATACGCTGCTCCACGCCGTATTGGAGATCGACCGTTCGTGGTGACAATCGCCGCGTCCGGCGCCACGCCGTTTATTTGAAAACCCTAACAGTTGTTTGGGCCGCTTTATGAGCGTTCGGTCCCGGCAAATCACCGCCAAACATTCCTTCGATATCCGAGCGAATTGACTTTAAAGAATCCGCGATCAGGGGGTCGTCGCAAACAAACTTGCGATGGAGGAAAGCCGATGACGGCACAGCACACAGCCATAAACATAAAGACGGCCCGCAAGAGTTTCGGCTTCGGCGTGCTTTTGGCGGCAACGGCGCTCGCGGGCGGCACTTTGAGCCCCGCCCTGGCACAGGACCAGGAGGCCGACACCCAGGGCATCGATCAGGTGACGGTGACGGCGCGGCGCTTCGCCGAGGACCTGCAGGAGACCGGCGGCTCGGTGACGGCGCTGACCGCCTCGGCGCTGGAGGATCTGCGCGTTACCCAGGCCAACGATCTTCAGAATCTGGCGCCGAACCTGGTGTTCAAGCGGCGCGGCGGCTCCGCCTCGCGCGGCCTGACCGTGAAGATCCGCGGCATCGGCACCAGCGACGTGGACGTGCCGACCGCCGATCCCAGCGTCGGCGTCTATATCGACGGCATCATCCAGGCGCGCGCCTTCGGCCCGCAATTCGAGCTCTTCGACATCGAGCGGATCGAGGTGCTGCGCGGACCCCAGGGCACGCTTTACGGCAAGAACACCTTGGGCGGCGCCCTGAACATCATCACCAAGAAGCCGACGGGCGAGGGCGAATACCGGGTCTCCGCCGGCTACGGCAATTTCAATCATCTGGAGCTGCGCGCCTCGGGCGACGTGACCCTGATGGAAGACCGGCTCTACGCCAGCGTTTCCGGATACGCCCGCAGCCGCGACGGCTTCTATACCAACGATCTCGCCTTCGTGAACGATGCGACCGGCGCCGGGCAGGACCTTGCCGACGCCGAGCTTCTCGCCGGCCGCGCCGTGCTACACTATACCGGCGACGACTGGGATTTCGTGCTGACCCAGGACGTCAGCCGCCAGCGCCAGGCGAACTTCCCCGAGCTGTTCCTGGCGTTTACGCCCGGCAGCCTGGCGGAGACGGCCGCCGGCGCCGCCGGCGTCGATCTCAACGATTTCATCGTGCCGGTGGACGCGCCCTACCGGGACCGGAGGGTCATCACCGTGGACACCGGCGGGCTCGATGCCGCCGCGCTGCCAGCGGGCGCCGGCGGGCGCGGCGATCCGACTTCGAACGCGGATTTCTGGGGCACCAGCTTCATCGCCGAATGGGACGGTGGCGGCGACTATACGGTCAAGTCGCTGACCGGCTATCGCGGCTTCAACACCTTCATCGTGCAGGACCTGGACGGCACGCCGGTGCAGATGGCCGACCAGGTGACCGGCGACGAGGGCTGGCAGCTCACCCAGGAATTCCAGCTCAACGCGCTGATGTTCGAGGAGCGGCTCAATCTGGTGGCCGGCGTCTTCTGGCTGCATGAGGAGCTGGTAACCGAGCACACCAACCCGTTCTTCCTCGGCATCCTGCCGCAGATCAGCGCGCTCCGCGTCACCACAACCAATACCGACGCCTATGCGGGCTTCGTGCACGGCGTGTTTTCCGTCACCGACCGTTTCAAGGTCTCGGCCGGCATCCGCTACAACTACGAAAACAAGGCGGCGACCTTGCGGGACGGCGATCTCATCTCCATCGTCGTCGGCCTGCCGTTCCGCGATCAGCCGGATAGCCTCTTTGACCAGCCGCCCGCCGGCACCGGCGACCTCAACGCCACCGCCGACGAAAGCTTCGATTCGATCCAGCCGAAATTCGGCCTGGAATACATCGTCAACGACAACGTCTTCGTCTATGCGGTCGCCTCGCGCGGCTATGCCTCGGGCGGTTTCAACGGCCGCGTCAACGCGGCGCTGGACGGCATCGAGACCTTCGAGCAGGAGACCCTGTGGAACTACGAGATCGGCTTCAAGTCGGATTTCTGGGACAACCGGGCGCGGCTCAACGTGTCTGCCTTCTGGCTCGATTACAGCGATATCGTGGTGCAGAATTTCGGCCCCAGCGCACCCGGCAGCACGGATATCGGCTTCTTCCTGCAAAATGCCGGCGCGGCCACCGTGCGCGGCTTCGAGGTGGAGTTCACCGCCAAGCCTGTCCCGGCCTTCACCTTCCAGGCCAATTTCGGCTACCTGGATCAGCAGTTCGACGATTTCGGCATCGGCGCCGACGGTCAGCCCATCGACCCGGACCAGGCCAATTTCTTCGACAGCCCCGACACCACCATCACGCTGATCGGCCAATACGAGCAAGACCTGCCCAACGGCGCCGGCAGCCTGGTCTGGTCGGTGGATTGGTCCTACCGCAGCGAGACCTTCTTCGACAACGACGGGGTGGTGGGCAGCAGCCAGCCAGGCTACGATCTCACCAACGCGCGGGTCACCTATACCTCGCCCAATGAGCGCTACCAGGTCGGTTTCTGGGTCAAGAACCTGTTCCAGGAGACCTATCTGAGGCGCAGCCTGCAGGTGCTGGATACGCCGCTCGGCTTCGCTTCCGGCCTGTTCGGCGATCCCCGGACCTACGGGTTCACGGTGACCATCAAGGGTTAGAGACAAAAGTGAGAACCAAAACCATGCCGTACCGCAGTTTGTTCCGCGTCCTCCCTGTGCTCCTCTGCCTCGGGGCCGTCACTCCGGCCGTGGCGGCGGAGCGCACGCCCCAAGAGGTCGCCGCCGCCGTTTCCGAATATCGTGAGGCAAACGAGAAGCAGATCCTGGAAGAGTTCTTCGATCTGTTGCGCATCCCGAACTATTCGGAGAACCGCGACGACATCATGGAAAACGCCAGGCATATCGTCGGCATGCTGGAGAAGCGCGGGGTCGATGCCCGGGTGCTCGAAGCGAGCCAGGGCGCGCCCGCCGTCTATGGCGAGCTGACGGTGCCGGGGGCGACGACCACGGTGCTGTTCTATTCCCATTACGACGGCCAGCCCGTGGTGCCCGAGAACTGGAGCAGCCCACCCTTTGAGCCAGTGCTACGCACGGGCTATCTGGCGCGCGGCGGCAAGGA
>JAKSBY010000700.1 GCA_022360855.1 Sphingomonadales bacterium
GGAGCATTATGACGCGCATGGCGCTGCCGGCCTGCGCGCCGCTGTCGAGCTGCTCTCCAACGGGATCGTCGCCTGCACCAAGAAGATCACGCTGCATATCGATGATTTTCACTTCACCGCCGAAAGCGACAGCGCCGCCCTGTTTCATCGTCTCGTCGAGGTTCAGCCGGGCAATTTGAAGATCCTGCTGACTTCGCGGACGCCGCCGGACCTGCCGATAGCGGCGCTCAAGGTGGAAAACCGCCTGCTTTATCTGTCGTGGGAGCGCCTGAATTTCAGCGCCGACGAGGCGATCGCGTTCTTCGACGCATCGCTCGAGGGCCGTGTGCCTGCCGAGCTGGCGACCGAGATTCACGAGAAGACAGAGGGCTGGGCTGCGGGCTTGCAGCTTGCGCTCCTGAAATTTCAGATCAGCGACCGCCTGGACACCGACGTGTCCTACATTCCAGGCTATGCGCAGGACGTGGCCGCCTATTTCGAGGCTGAAATCTACGCCGCGCTGCCTGAGGAGGTTCAGTCCTTCCTTCTGAAGACCAGCGTGCTCGACCGCATGACCGACGCGCTCGCCGCACAGGTGGCCGAAATCGGCACCGATGCCGCGCGCAAAATCTTCGAGGATCTGGAACGGCGCGGCTTCTTCATCATTTCGCTCGATGAGAGAGGCGTCTGGAAGCGCTACCACCACCTGTTCCAGGAGTTTGTCGCCGCGATCCGGGAACGCCAGCAGCCCGGGCTCGAGCGCCGGCTCGCCGGGCGCGCCTCGGCCTGGTACGAAGCGCAGGGCATCAGCTCCGAAGCCATCGACTATGCGATCCGCGCCGAGGATTTCGCGCGCGCCAGCGCCCTTGTGGAAGCCCACGCCATCGACCTGTTCAACCGCGGCTCCATCTCCGCCCTGGCCGACTGTATCCGGCGTATGCCCCAGGCGCTGACGGTGCGCCGGCCGCAGCTGCCGCTCTATCTGTGCTTTCTTTACGCCCATATGTGCCAGCCCATCGACGGTATTTTGCGCCAGTACGAGGCGTCGAAAACCACCATCGACACGCTGCACGCGGTTAACCATTTCGGCTCGCAGGCGGACTATGAGGCGCTGCTGCGGGAGCTCGAGGCGGTGGCGGTCATCGTTCAGTTCCGAAACGGTGATATGGCGGGCGTCATCCGGCGCGCCGAGGCGATCCTCGACGGCATGCCCGAGCTGCGCGGCGTTTTCGCCGCCTCGCTGTACAACGTTGCCGGCTACGCCCATTTCACCCAGGGGGCCAATGCACTCGCGCGCCCGGAGCTCAGGCGCGCGCGGGAAATTCATCTCGCCGAGGAGTGCGTGATCGGCGTTGTCTATGCGGAGTGTTTCGCCGGCCTGGTCGAGGCCAGCGAAGGCCTGACCTCCAACGCGCTGGCGCATTTCGAGGCGGCGCGAAACTACGCCACGTCCAAGCTCGGGGAGGGCAGCCTGCCGACGGCACTTGCACGGCTCTACCAAGCGGTCCTGGATTATGAGCTGAACAAGCTGGGGGAGGTCGAGGCGAATCTGCCGGCGAGCCTGGCGAGGCTGCAGGACTGCTGCGAGCCGGAGATCTATGCCAAGGCCATGGTTGCGCAGCATAAATTCCTGTTTCTGCGCGGCCATCTCGCGGAATCGCGGGCGCTGATCGGCGAAGCGGTCGACTATGCCCGGCGGATCGGCAACGCGCCCCTGCATCTTTGCATCATGCACGCCCAGCTCAGCGCGCTCATTGCCGCCGGCGAGGCGCCGGAGGCCATGCGGGTCTTTACCGAGGCGCAGGCCGTGTGGAACCGGATTCCCGAAGAGGCCGGAACCGGCGGCGGCCGCGTCAGGCTGTGGCGCGACCTGATCCGCGCGGAAACGCTGCAGGCGACCGCGCGCCCGCGCGCGGCAATCGAGATCTACGAGGCGCTGGCCGACTGGTGCAAAACACATAACCGCATCCACCGCCTGATCTTCGTGCTGGCCAAGCTGGCGCTGGCGCGGGCCAGCGTGGGCGAGACCCATGCGGCCATGAACGCCATGACAGAGGCGCTCAAATACGGCAGGAGCTCGGGCTTCGTGCGCACCTTCCTCGATATGGGCGCCGGCGCGCTGGACCTGGTGCGGCTCTGCAAGGCCGAAACCATCGATCCCGATACCGCCTGCTTTGCCGAGGCGCTGCTGAACGCCGATACCATGAAGGAGGACGCCCCCGAGCGGGTGGTGCTGCAGGAACTGACCGAGCGCGAGCTCGCCATCCTCAAACGGCTCATGGGCGGCGCCAAAAACCGCGAGATCTGCGCCGACCTGGATCTGGCAGAGAACACGGTCAAATGGTATTTAAAGCGTATTTTCAATAAGTTAGGCGCGTCCAACCGGACCGAAGCTGCGCTGATCGCCAAGTCTCTTTTCGCGGCGCTTTAGGGTTGGAATTCCGAAAAAATCGGCCGCGCCACCCCAATGGGTGGTTCTTCCCCAGACAACTTGTGAAAGGCTGAGCGTCAATGAAGCGGCGGCAAGCCGCACAGCCACGGGGGGAGACCGGGAATGATGAGAAAACATGGCTATTGGATAGCCGGCGGCGCCATCGGGCTGTTGGCGTCGGTGGTCCCGCTCCAGCCGGCGCTGGCGCAGCTCGAGGTCGTTATCGTCACGGCGCAAAAGCGCGTGCAGGACGTACAGGATATCGGCCTCAGCGTCTCCGCCTTCAATGCCGAGGAATCGCGCATTTTCGCCAATGATATCGGCGCACTCGCCGGCCAGGCTCCGGGCGTGGAGGCCTACGCCAACGGTGCCTATCTGCAGAGCTTCTTCATTCGCGGCATCGGCCTCAACGAGTTCGCCGGCAATTTCAATGCCCCGGTCGCCATCCATATCGATGAGGTCTACGTCAGCAAGAACTGGCAGGCGGCGCGGCCGAATTTCGATATCGCCCGGATCGAGATTCTGAAAGGGCCGCAGGGCACGCTGTTTGGCCGCAACGTCACCGGCGGCGCGGTCAACTTCTATCTCAACGAGCCGACCGAAGAGTTCGAGGGCTATATCCGCGGCGAGGCGGATCTGCACGAGCGCTACAATGTGCAGCTTGCCGTCAGCGGCCCGCTCTCGGATAGCTTGACCGGCCGGCTTGCACTTTACAGCGGCTTCGGCGGCGGCGGCCCGCAGCTCAACCTGTTCGACGGCACGGAACACGGCACACCCGACGTCCACCTGTTCCGTGGCCAACTGGTGTGGGAAAAGGACGCCACCAAAGTCAAGTTCCTGGTCCATGGCGGCGTCGATAACTCGGAACAGCAGGCCTATAAGGGCCCCGGCATCTTCAATTTCGGCGCGCCGGGGTTCTGCCCGGAGGCGCTGGCGGGCCAAGTCAGCCTGGCACCGGATACCTGCCCGAAATTCGGCGGCATCGCGGCGTTGAACGGTTCGCCCGAGCTGGAGACCGAGCCGGCGGATGTCTTCACCATCAACCAGAACCATGCGGGCACCAAGGACGACAGCTTCTATGGCGGCTATCTGCGCATCGAGCACGATTTCGGCAATCTGCTGCTGACCTCGCTTTCGTCCTACGATCGCTATAACCGGGACCAGCGGGAGGATTCCGACGGCACGCCCATCGCCTCCAACGACCTGGACATCTTCAACGAGCTCGACGTGTTCACCCAGGAGGTGCGGCTGACCGGCCAGGCGTTCGAAGACCGCGCGGATTTCGTTTTGGGCGCCTTCTACGAGTATGACGACCTGAGACAGGTGGATAGCCTGGAGCTTACGGAAACACCCTTCAACCTGCCGCCCGCCAATGCCGGCCTGCCACCCCGGCTGCTCGGCGCCTTTGATCAGCAGATCGATTCCTTCGCGGTGTTCTTCAACAACGACTTCCGGGTGGCCGAGCGGCTGACCCTGACCACCGGCATCCGCTACACCCGCGAGGAGACGACCATCGACGCCACCACCAATGTCGGCCTGAACGACGTGATGGGCAAGGAGGATATCCCGGCGACCCTTCTGGTGCCGGGCGGCATCGACAACGTCAATGAGGCGACGAGCCCGTCGAACCCGTCCGCCGACGGCATCACGTCTAACAAGCATATCGACAACAACGTCTCGTGGAAGGTGGGCCTGAGCTACGAAGCCGGCGAATCTGCGCTGGTCTATGTGACCGCGCAAACCGGCTTTCGCACCGGCGGCTTCAGCGTGCCCTTCGGCGGCACCATTATCGAATTCGATCGCGAGAAGGTGCTCGCCCTTGAAGCCGGCGTCAAATCCCGCTTCCTCGACGACCGCGTGCAGCTCAATATCGCGGCCTTCAGGAACCGTATCCGCGATGCCCAGGTCAATGTGGACGATCCGGTTTCGCCGGTGGTGCCGGTCACCCGCAACCTGCCGGAAATGGTGACCTGGGGCGCCGAGGCCGAGCTCATGTTCGCGCCCAACGAGTTTCTTACCGCCAATTTCGGGATTTCCTATCTGAACAGCGAGGTCACGGATTCGGGCGGTCAGACCGTGACGACCATTGCGCTGGCGCCGTCGCCGCTGCAGGGCAACACGCCGATCAATACGCCCGACTGGCAGATCAACGGCCGGCTGAACTACCTGCATCCGCTCGCGAATGTCTCGGGCGACGTGGCGGTGATGGCCTCGGTCGACTTCCGCTGGGTCGACGAGCGGTTCCTGGAGATCACCAACGAGCCGGCGGATCTGGCGCCGAGCTACTTCGTGGTGAACGGGCGAATCGGACTGGCCCAGATCAACGGCAAGTGGGATGTCGCGATCTTCGCGCGCAATATCTTCAACGAGGAATACCTCACCTACGTCAACAACCTGCCGGGGCCGGGCTTCAAGCTCGACATTTTCGGCGAGCGGCGGACCATCGGCGTCGCGCTCGGCTATAACTTCTGAGGGACGTCGTTTTGCGGGCTGTTCAGTCGAGGGTATCGAGAGCCATTCGTCACCTGCCGGCCGTTGTCGCCCTCGCGCTTCTTGCGGGTTGCGACGCCCGGCCCGGCGCCGACCTGGTGCTCGAAGGCGGGCGCATCTATACCGTTAATGCGCAGTCGGACTGGGCCGAGGCGCTCGCCGTGCGGGACGGCGTGATCGTCGCCGTCGGTGACCGCGCCGCCGTGTCTGAGTTGATCGGAGACAAGACCGAGGTCATCGACCTCCAGGGACGCCTGGTCCTGCCGGGCATCATCGATCAGCACGCGCATCCATTCTACGCCGGCGAGGAGCCCCTGTTTCAGTGCCGCGTCGCGTTCGATGCATCTTTCGACGAACTCCTGTCGGCGGTCGCCCAATGCAGCCGGGAAACAGCCGAAGACGACTGGATCGTCGGCAGCGCCTGGGGCAGTCACCTCATTGAGACGCTTTCGACCGGCGAAGCGCTCGAGAGTCTGGATGCCGTCTCCGCCGGGCGGCCCGTCATTTTCCGCGACGACACGGCTCACAACGTCTGGGCAAACTCGCGGGTTCTGGAGCTGGCCGGCATCGACGCATCGACCGAAGACCCGGACCGCGGTGTCATCGTCAAGGACCCGCAGACCGGCACGCCGACCGGTCTCCTGCTCGAGACGGCGGCCAAGCTCGCCCAGCGGGCGATCCCGCCACGCTCCGCCGAGGATGATGCAGCGGCAGCCGCGTATGGCGCCAAGACCTTGAACAGCTTCGGCGTCACGAGTTTTCTTGACGCCGCCGTGCCGCCGCGCATTGCCGCGGCCTATGCCAGGCTGGATAAGGAAGGCCGGCTGACCGCGCGAGTCGGCCTTGCCTTTTCCGACGGGCTCTTGACCGTGCACGCTCCCGAGTCGCTGAGTGAGATCGTCGCCGGGCGCGAGGCGTTCGCGTCGGAAAATGTGCTCACGGACTACGTCAAGCTGTTCCTCGACGGCGTGCCCACGTCCTGGACCTCGGCGTTCCTTAAGCCCTATCTGCCGACCGAGGCCTACGGTGCGGATTTCCATGGCGAGACCCATTATTCGCAGGAGAGGCTGAACGAGCTTGTGACGGCATTCGACGCCCAAGGTCTAACCATCAAAATCCACGCCGCTGGCGATGCGTCGCTGCGCATGGCATTGGACGCTGTCGAGGCGGCGCGGGCCGCCAATGGCGGCGGCGGCAAGGTCCATCAGATCGCCCATGCGGGCTATATTCACGGTGATGATCTGCCGCGGTTTGCGGAGCTGCGTGTGGTCGCGGATGCGTCGCCCATCCTATGGTTCCCGACGCCCATCCTGACCGTGATCGAGAACACGCTGGGGGCGGAGCGCGCCAACCGCTGGTGGCCGTTTCGCGAGCTAACCGATAGTGGCGCTATCGTCGCCGCCGGCTCGGACTGGCCCGCCGCGACGCCGATCCCCGATCCCTGGACCGGGCTGGAGGCGCTGGTCAGCCGCCGTGACCCCGACGGCCGGCTGGCGGGCGCGCTGTGGCCCGAGCAGGCACTCTCGCTGGAAGAAGCGGTCCGGGTCTACACGATCAACGGCGCGATCGCGATGAACATCAATGCGGAGACCGGCTCCCTGGAGGTGGGCAAGTCCGCGGACTTCATCATTCTCGACCGGAACATTTTCACGGTTCCGGTGGACGACATCTCCGAAACCGCGGTCTTAAGCACCTTCTTCCGCGGCGCTCTCGTCCATGGCGGCGAATAGTCTCGCCTGTTACGGCACGACCATCCGCATGAGCTCGGCGCAGAGGATCGCGCCGTAGGTTCCGAGCGCGTAGCCGAGGACGGCCAGCAAGACGCCGACCGGGGCCAGGGTGGGATGGAACGCCGCTGCCACCACCGGTGCCGAGGCGGCCCCGCCGACGCTCGCCTTGCTGCCCACGGCGACGAAGAAAAACGGCGCGCGGATGGCCTTGGCCATCGTCAGGAGCAGAATGACGTGAAACAGCATCCAGATCATGCCGACGAAGATCAGAAACGGGTTTTCCGCGGCCTGGAAAACGTCCATCCGGGTCCCGATGATGGTGACCAGGAGGAAGATGAAGACGGTGCCGACCTTTGACGCTCCGGCGCCTTCGAGCCGCCGGGCGCGGGTGAAGCTGAGAGAAAGGCCTATCGTGGTCGCGGTCACGACGATCCAGAAGAACGGGCTCGTCAGGATCGACCCCTGAAGAAAGGGGATTTGGTCGAACAGCGCCGGAAACAAATCGGCGGTCAGATGCGACAGGCCCACCGCTCCGAAAGCCACGGCCAGAATGAGGGAGAGGTCGGGGAGCGTCGTGGGACGGGTGATCGATGCCGTGTAGTGCGCCATCTTCTCCTTCAGCGCGTCGATGGCCGATGTGTCGGCCTTGAGCCAGCGGTCGAGCGGCTTGGGGTTTCCGGCGCCGTATAGGAGAAAGATCATCCAAATATTGGCGACGATGATGTCGACCGCCACCATGGCCGCGTATTTTTCCGGGTTGTAGCCGTAGACCTCGAGCATGGCCGCCTGGTTGGCGCCGCCGCCGATCCAGCTTCCGGCCAGCGTTGCCAGCCCGCGCCAGACCGCGTCGATGCCCTCGCCGCCGA
>JAKSBY010000787.1 GCA_022360855.1 Sphingomonadales bacterium
CCAGCCGATCCGCGATGACGGGCCCGAGAGCCACATCATCACCAAGCAGGGCACGCCGACCATGGGCGGCACCCTGATCCTGATCGGCCTCTCGGTCGGTACGCTGCTCTGGGCCGACCTCTCGAATCCCTATGTATGGGCTTGTTTTCTGGTCACCCTGTCTTTCGGGCTGATCGGCCTGTTTGACGACTGGCTGAAGGTCTCCCGCCATTCCTCCCGCGGCGTGCCGGGCATCATCAAGTTCGGGCTCGAGGTCGCCATCGCCGTGGCCGCCGCCTATTGGATCATGTCCTTGGGCGCGCCGACCCTGGCGTTGCCCTTCCTGAAAGACGTGGCGATCATGCTCGGCTGGCTGTTCCTGCCGTTTGCCGCCTTTGTCATGGTCGGCGCGTCGAACGGCGTCAACCTGACCGACGGGCTCGACGGGCTCGCCATCATGCCGGTGATCATCGCCGCCTCGGCTTTTGCGCTGATCGCCTACCTCGTCGGCAACTCGATCTTCTCCAACTATCTGCAGATCACCTATGTGCCCGGCGCCGGGGAGCTGGCGGTTTTCTGCGGCGCCATGATCGGCGCCGGTATTGGCTTCCTGTGGTTCAACGCGCCCCCGGCCATGGTGTTCATGGGCGATACGGGCAGCCTGGCCCTGGGCGGGGCGCTCGGCTCGGTAGCGGTGGTCACCAAGCACGAGATCGTGCTCGCCATCATCGGCGGGCTGTTCGTGCTCGAGACCGTCTCCGTCATCGCGCAGGTGGTCTCCTTCAAGCTCACCGGGCGGCGGGTCTTCCGCATGGCGCCCCTGCATCATCACTACGAGCAGAAGGGCTGGGCCGAGCCCACCATCGTCATCCGGTTCTGGATCATCGCGCTGATCCTGGCGCTGATCGGCCTTGCGACGCTGAAGCTGAGGTGACGATGATCGACGCGTCGGCATATCAAGGTGAGACCATTGGCGTCTTCGGCCTGGCACGCTCCGGGCTGGCGGCGGTGGCGGCGTTGGACGCCGGCGGCGCCCAAGTCCTGGCCTGGGATGACGCGGAAGAGCGGCGTGCGGCCAGTCTGCCGCTGGCCGATCTCTACGCGCAGGATTTCGCCGATCTCGATGCGCTCTGCCTCAGCCCCGGTGTGCCGCTGACCGCGCCGAAGCCGCACCCGCTGGCGCAGAAGGCGGCCGAAGCGGATGTGCCGATTATCGGCGATGTCGAGATCTTCGCCCGCGCCCGGCCGGGGTTGCCGCAGCATTACGTCGTCGGCATCACCGGCACGAACGGCAAGTCCACAACCACGGCCCTCCTGGCGCATGTGCTCTCGTCCGCCGGGCGGCAGGCTGTGGCGGCGGGCAATATCGGCGAGGCGATCCTCGCGATCGAGCCCTTGGGCGAGGGCGGCATCTATGTGCTCGAACTCTCGTCCTTCCAGATCGATTTGACCCATTCGCTCGCCTGCGATATCGCGATTCTTCTCAATATTTCTCCTGACCATCTCGACCGGCACGGAACCATGGCCGGCTATGTCGCCGCCAAGCGCCGGCTGTTCGAGATGCAGCGCCCGAGCGGCGTCGCCATCGTCTCCGTCGACGATGCGTATGCCCGGCGCTTGGTGGAGGGCCTGGCGCAGTCTGTGGTGCCGATCTCCGCCCAAGGCCCCGTCGCCGGTGGCTGCTACGCCGAGGGCGGCTTTCTGATCGACGATCTGGTCGGCGAGGGCGTGCCCGCCGGCCGGCTCGACGAGTTGCCGACGCTTCGGGGTCGGCACAACTGGCAGAATGCGATTGCGGCTTATGCGGCGGCGCG
>JAKSBY010000344.1 GCA_022360855.1 Sphingomonadales bacterium
GCTTAACGGTGTTCGCATTCTGTCTGAGGACGCAGTCGATATAATGCGCAGCAATCTGCTTCCTGAAGGTGTCGACAGCATTGCGGGCATTTACCCGGGTAATGTATTCGGTGTGGATTTCGCCATCGTGGACAATCCGGACATGTTTAACGGTGCCTCGAAAGGCATGCACTGGTGGTGGGGGATAGCCGGTTCCTGGGTCTGGATCGATCCAGTGGAAAACCTGGCCTTCATCGGCATGATTCAGAACGACAATGTTGGGTATTCCATCCAGACCCACGCCGCCGTGCGCGAGTTGCTGTACAGATAAAGGCAGCCGACAGGCGGGCCGGAACGGCGGTCCGGCTCGCCATGAAACTTTTTGCCTTTCCAGACGTCTTCCTTAGAGGAGGGATCGTTCCCGCCGGTGAGCGATCGTTCGACCATTCCACTGCTGGGAACCTCGTGAGGCTACGTTAGCCGTGATTCTGGGCTATAGCTTCCAGGGACAGTGGACTCTGACTTAGGGCGAGAGACGAAGATGTTTAAGAACTACCTAAAAATAACGCTCCGCAATCTATATCGCCAGAAACTGTATGCGCTGATTAACATATTCGGCCTCACGCTCGGACTCGGCTGCTGTCTGATCCTCAGTCTCTATATTGTCAGCGAACTGAGCTACGACACCCACTTCGAAAATCACGATCGTATCTATCGGTTCGTCAACGACTACACATTCGACGGCCAATCCAATGTGGCGGCCATGTCTTCAGCGGCCCTTGGACAACTGATGTTGATGGACTATCCGGACGACGTGGAAACCTATACTCGTTTTCAACGCCCCGGGGGCAGTCAAGAGGGCACAGTATTCCGCCACGATCTGGATGTCTACTACTGGGACGAAGTTTATCTGGCTGATCTCAACGTGTTCGATGTGTTTGATCACCAGATAATTTATGGCAACCCGGAAGGTGCCCTTGATGACGGACTTTCCGTTGCCGTCAGTGAAACCTTTGCCCGCACCTATTTCGGCGACGAAAACCCGATCGGTGAAGTAGTGTCCACCGATACTGCTGATTACAGGATTAACCTGGTTTTCGCCGACCTGCCTGAAAACACCCACATGAAGTACGACGCGCTGATCTCCATGAACCGCGTTGGGTCACTTCCCGAAAATGAAGCGCAACTGCAACGCATGCTCGGCAACATCGGCGTCTACACCTTTGTCCTGATGCAGGAAGACTTCGATCCGGCCCGGCTTGAAACCATGTTGGACAACTTTGTAGAGAACCGGGTAATGGGCATGGCCCGCCAGTTTGGCCTCGCCGATAATTTCAGCGCTCGCTTCTGGGCCCAGAGAATGGACGAAATGCACCTGGATTCCGGTTATGAATTCAATCAGCCAACCGGCAATGTGTTCTATATCTACAGCTTCGCGGCGGTCGCCATATTTATTCTGATCATTGCCTGTATTAATTACGTCAATCTCGCTACTGCGCGGTCTATGCAGCGCTCCCGCGAAGTCGGCATGCGTAAGGTATTGGGTGCCCAGCGCAATCAGTTGATCGGCCAGTTCCTCGGTGAGTCGCTTTTCTTTGTGCTGATCGCCATGGTGATCTCGGTCGCCGCGACTTATTTGTTGATCGAAAATCGTTTGCTGGGTGAATTGTTCGGCGGCCAGATCTATGCCGCCAACGTGTTGGATCCGGCATTGCTTGTCTGGCTCATCGGCCTGGGCCTGCTGGTGGGGGTGCTGTCGGGTCTCTATCCCGCTTTCTATCTGTCTTCCGTGCCGCCGGTCACCGCCTTGTCCGGGGACTCCCAGACCAAAGGCACCGCCAGCGGGCGCCTGCGTCAGGTCCTGGTGTTCGCCCAGTTCACCATTTCCATCGGCATCATCGCCAGCACGCTGCTGATGTCCAATCAGATGCGTTACATATCTGGTCTGGGCCTGGGTTTCGAAAAAGAGAATAAGATTCTGGTGCCCCTGCGTGGAGCCGACCTTATCGAATCCTTACCTGCTTTAAGAAACGAATTACTGATGAACCCCAATATCATAGCTGCCTCATCGACGCAGAACCTTCCTGGTGGACAGATGGGTTTACTTGGGCTCAATTTGGAAAATAATAATGGCCAAATGGAACTGCAATCCGTAAATGTCATGGCCGTAAGCGAAGACTTTCTTTCTACGATCGGAGTTTCCTTGCTCGAAGGAAGAGATTTCTCGCAAAAGTTTCTCACCGACATTGGTCAATCAGTAATGGTCAATGAAGCCCTGGTGCAGCGTATGGGTTGGGATCAGCCCATCGGCAAACGAATCCAATCTGCTGCCGGACCCGGGCTTGATGGCCGGGTCATCGGTGTGGTGGAAGATTTTAATTATGCCTCTCTCTATCAAGAAGTAGGCCCTTTAATGATGGCGGCGCCCCAGGACGATTTCAGTAATGCCAACCAAGAGGCCCGTGCTTTGGCCACTCGTACCATGGTTGTAAATGTCAGCGGGGAAAATCTCTCCGAGACTCTGGAATACATAAGAGAGTTGATGCAACGATTCGACCCCGCTCATCCTTTCGAGTTCGAATTCATGGACGA
>JAKSBY010000705.1 GCA_022360855.1 Sphingomonadales bacterium
ACCAAGGCGAAGGCCGAATTGGTGGTGAAGACCGCGGTGCATCGCGGGCTCGATGCGGTGATCTGCAATCCGGCGCATATTCTCGGCCCTTACGACACCACCGGATGGGCACAGCTTTTTCCAAGGGTGGATCGCGGCAATCTGCCGGGTATTCCGCCGGGTGCCGGCTGTTTCGCCAATGCCCGTGAGGTCGCCCGGGCCCATATCCGTGCGGCCGAGCGCGGCAAGACCGGCCAAAACTACATTCTCGGCGGCCCCTATCACAGCTTTGCCGAGGTGATCGGTGAGATCGCCCGGCTCCTCGAAAAAGAGCCGCCGGCGCGGGTCGTGCCGAAAGCCATGCTCAAATTCATGGGCCATCTCAAGCAGTTCGGCGCCATCTTCACCCGCAAGGAACCGAATCTGACCCCCGAAGCAGCCTATTTCGTGTCGCATGACGAGCAGTTTTCGTCCGCCAAGGCCGAGAAACAGCTCGGCTACCGGCAGGTCCCGCTGGCGCAGTCGCTGGCCGACTGCCACACTTGGCTTGTCGAAAAGGGGCTGATCGACGCCGGTTCTAGCGCTCGAACACCAGATAAAACGACACCGGCACCGCAAGGCTGATGGAATCGAGGCCGGCGAGCTCTCGCAGCTTCTCCACGCCGACGCCGAAGTCGAAATCGCCGGCATTGAGGATAACGAGCTGATCCGGCACCACGAGAACGCGGTCTTCCGCCAGGCGTGTCACGATGACGAACAGGTCCAGCTCCTGCTCCAGCCCGTGCAGCGACAGGGTTCCGATCAGATTGGCTTCCCGGCTCGCGCCTTCGGCAAGGTCGTCAAAGCCGGTGAGATCGACCGTGCCGGTCAGCATCGCCTCGGGATAGCGTGTCACTTCAAACAGGAATTCCAACATCCGCTCGTTGCGGATGTCCGCCCAGGTCTCGACACTCGACAGGTCGATGGTCAGGGAAAACTGACCATCGGCGCCAACCACGCCGTCGATTCGGGTGAAATGGTGAACCTCGCCGACCGCGCCGTTCTTTTCCGATCCGAAGGACAGCCGGCTGGCATCGGCATCCAGCATCCAGTCGGATTGGGCGGCGGCGGTAAATACCGCGCCGATAATGACGGCCAGCGCAGCGAAGGCGATAAGACCACGAAACATGCGGCGTTTCCTTTCGCCGTCATGCTTACCCATTTCAGGGAGCAAATTCCAGCGTGGTGAAAGCGCCGCAACGGTGCCGGCCTTAGCAATTATTTAAGCGCTGCTACCTAGGGTTAGCCGAGACTGCGCGGTGGGCGCCGCGCTTGGAGTCGTTAATGTCGACGAACTATCCGACCTATCAACGCAAGCCAAAAGAGGGGGCGCAGCCGGAGGCACTCGATTCGGTGGAGGCGTCGGAGTTGGAGGACGGCCTGTTGCCCGAGGGCGAAGCGGCGCTCGAGATCGGCCGCGTCGTTGACGTTTCCGGGTCCGGCGCCACCATCGTCATCGACGCGGATGCCCGCGCTTCGGCGCTCGACCGGTCGGACCGCAGCGGCGGGCTGATCGGCCAAATCGGCTCCGTGGTCAAGGTTCAGGTTGCCGATTCCTGGGTCTATGCCGTCGTTCGCAGCCTCAAAAGCGTCGGTGCCAAGGGCGCCTCGGCGTTCGGTGACGAAGCCGATATCCTCTATGCCGAGCTCGACTTCGTCGGCCAGGGAGACCCGAGCCTCGGTCATCCGGACATTATTCTGCTCTCCCGCGGCATTTCGAAATTCCCGGTCCCGGGCCAGGTGGTTCTGACCACCACGGACCACGATCTCAGAGCCATCTTTTCGCCGCTCGGCAAGGCGCATATCCGCATCGGCACGGTCTACCCGACCCACAAGGTGCCCGCCCGTCTCCTGACCGACGGTCTCCTGTCCAAGCATTTCGCCGTACTGGGCTCGACCGGCACCGGCAAATCATCGGCGCTCGCGCTTCTGATCCACCGCTTTGTCGATCAGCTCCCCAACGGACATATCATCATTCTCGATCCGCATAACGAGTATCGAAACGCATTCCAGGAGAACGGCGTTCATTTCGATACGGAAAACCTCTCGCTGCCCTACTGGCTGATGAACCTGGAGGAGCATATCGAGGTCTTCATCGGCCGGCGCACCGCCGACCGGGAGATCGAGGTCGACATCCTGAAGCGCTGCCTGTTGGCCGCGCGCATGCGGGGCCCGAGCACCAGGAAGGAAGACCGCATCACCGTCGACACGCCCGTGCCCTACCGGCTGAACGACCTGATTCATGAGCTCGAAGTCAATATGGGGAAGCTGGAGAAGCCGGAGACGCTGCTGCCCTTCCTCAAGCTGCGCAACAAGATCGAAGAGCTCAAGAACGACCGGCGCTACACATTCCTGCTGTCCGGCCTTCTGGTTAGCGACAATCTCAACGAGATCGTTTCGCGGCTTCTGCGTTTTCCGGTCGACGGCCGGCCCGTCTCGACCCTCGATCTCTCGGGCGTTCCGTCGGACATTGTCGATGTCGTGGTCTCGGTCCTGGCGCGCCTGGTGTTCGACTTCGCCGTGTGGAGCCGGAAAGAGAATTCCCGGCCGCTGCTTCTGGTCTGCGAGGAGGCGCATCGCTATGTGCCGGAGGCCCGTATCGATCAGTTCGGCGCGGCCCGTAAATCCCTCGAGCGCATCGCCAAAGAGGGCCGCAAATACGGCGTGTCGCTGGGGCTGATCTCGCAACGGCCCTCGGAATTGTCCGAGTCCGTCCTGTCGCAATGCGGAACCTTCCTTGCCATGCGCATGAACAACGAGCGCGACAAGCGCTTCGTCGAAAGCGCGGTCCCGGAGGGCTTCAAAGGCTTTCTGGACAGCCTGCAATCGCTCGGCAACCGCGAGGGCATCATCTGCGGCGAGGGTGTCACCGCGCCGGTCCGCGTGCGTTTCGATACCCTTGAAGAAGAGCGCAGGCCATCAAGCGACGATCCGGATTTCTCGCTCACCTGGCAGGGCGACGTGAATGATCCGGGTTTTGTGACGTCGGTTCTGGAGCGCTGGCGCTCGCAGGTGCGTTAGGCGCATTCGAAACCGACTCCGCTCTACATCGTTCAGGCGGAAAGGCGCCCGTAACTCTGAGCGTCTTTCCTACCATCGAGAGGGGGCCCACCATCGAGAGGGGGAAAGGGTCGCGGCTAAGCCGCGAAGTCTCCATACCTACGCTGGGAGACGCGTCTCCTGGCTGCGCAGGCCGACATAGGTGAGGACCGCCTGCGTGCGGTTGGTCGCGCCGAGCGCCCGCAGCAATGTGTGCACATGGGCCTTGACCGTACCTTCGGAAATGCCGAGCCGCGCAGCGATTTCCTTATTGGCCAGGCCGTCCGACAGCATGTCGAGAATCTCCTGCTGGCGCCGCGTGATGTTGTTGCCTGCCATTGTCCTGGCGACACGCGGCCGCGCGCCGTTGGGACGCTGTTCCGCATTCTTCTTGCCGGCCTCGATGCCGTTGGCGGCCCGCCGGGCGGCTGCGGTGCGGTTCGTCTTCAGCATCGCTGCGATGCGGGCGGCGATCTTCTCGCCCTTTTCGGCGCGGCCGATGCGGCAATACATGGCATCGCCGTCGGCATTCCAAGCCTCGGTGGCTGCGGATTCGTCGATCAGAACGATCTGGCTGTCGACAAACAACTTGCCGATCACTTCGGCACAAGCGTCGGGCTCGAGATCAAAAACCTTGGGATTTGCCACGATCAACGGCACTTGCGGGGTTTCCGCCGCGACGGTGAAAATGTCGCGCGCTCGGCTCGCCTCACCAACCTCCTGGACGTTGGGCAGCTGGTTGACCAGCAAATCCCTCAACGCCTTGCGGTAAAGCTCCTGGCAGTCGACAATCAGTGCTTCCACGACGCTGTCCTCCTTTACCTCGCTGACAATCCGTTCCCGGCCGTTCCCGGCGTGGCGCTCGTCCTTCTCCGCGAGCGCTTCTGGATGGTTTTGCCGGTAGCTTGGAGACCAGTGTGACAGGCGCAAAATGCCGAGTCCCGACGGTTTACATATTTTTGTCTATCCGAAAGATAACCACGGATTTATATCTTACGAATCAATGGCTTGGGGATTTAAGGACGGCGCCGAGGCGGTTTTTGGGCAGGTTTTTCGGCGTTCTAGAAATCGCCGGGAGGCACGGGGTTAGGAGTTGGTGGCAATTCAATACGAACGATATCGCTGTCGATGCGGGGTCTCGGCGCGTAGGCCATCCAGCGGCGGTCCGGGGTGATCGAGAAGGCGCTGATTTTGATGTTGTCGAGAACGAACAGCCGCTCGGTTGCTTGCGTGGCAAAATCAAAGAAATGCAGCTCCGTACCCGTCTCCGACGGCGTCGCGAAATAGATGCCGTCCTCGGCGACGTGCCAGCCTTCCCAATTGAACCAACTCTGGATCCGGTTGGGCTCGGACAGCACCAGCCGCGTCTCACGGCCGGCCAGGTCGGTACGCCAGATGCCGCCGGGATCGTCGTATCGGTAGTAGTAGATCCACTTCCCGTCCGGTGATTGCTGCGTATTCATGCCGCCGCCTCTGACCAGGAGCCGGTCGACGCCGTCGAGCAGCGAGAGCCGGCGCAGCTGCCAGGCGCCATCGCGACGAGATCCGTAGACCACGGCACGATTGTCATCGATCATCACCGGCATCGAGGACGAGAACTGGCTCGACAGCAGCGTCTTCATCTCGCCCGTTGCGAGTTCGACAAGATGAATACGGCTCATGGCGGCATCGCCGGTCGACAGAGCGATCAGACTGCCATCCCGGGACCACTGAAAAGAGTTTAGAAGGCTGTCGGTGTCGAACGTCAGCAGGCGCCTGGGCTCGAGCCCGTCGAGGTCGGCGATCCACAGCTCATAAAGCTCCGCGCGCCGCGAGATATAGGCGATTTGTTTGCCATCGGGGGAGAATTTCGGCCAGGTGACGTCTTTGGACTGGGGATCCAGCACTTGCCGCCGGCTGCCCTCGTCGCTGTCGCTATCAAGGCTGATGACCTGCGCTTCGACGCCGCTGACCCGTCTGAGACCGCCGTAAAGCTCGCCGCGCGGGCCGGTCCGGATGTGAAGCAAGCCCGTAGGTATCGCCGCTACCGGGCTCGTGGTTTTGGTCGCGACGTCGACCTGCCACAGCTCCGCCGACGTCTCGTTGCCTGCCGAATAGAGCACGGCGGAACCGTCGGCCGACCAGGTGAGCCCGTGGATACGCGATTGGTCTTCCGTCAGCTGCGTCGTGCTGCCCGTGGCGGTCTCGACCATGAACACGTCCTTGGTGCCGGAGGCGAAGAACCGCATGAATGCGACATACTGCGAATCCGGTGAGAAGACCGGATTCAGATCGCCGAAATTATCGCCTGTCGGGAATGTCAGGCGGCGCGTCTCTCCGGTCTCGAACTCATAAAGCCCGATATGAAACAGCCAGTTCTCCGAGCCGCTGCCCATATAGGCGAGCCAGCGGCCGTCCGGC
>JAKSBY010000703.1 GCA_022360855.1 Sphingomonadales bacterium
CCGACGATCATCGCGGCGCTGACCGGCTTCAACATCACGCTCATCATGCGCTACGTGTTCCGCTCGCTGAGGACGCAGCCCTTGCCCGTCGTCGTCTCCGTTTCGGTGCTCTTGTCCGGCGTCCTGGCCTTCGTGTTCTCCACCATCGAAACCCTCGGCCACGCCTCCTTCTACAAGCAGGAATGGGAGCCGCAGGGCTGGGAGTTCTTCGGCAACGCCATGTTGGATGCGTATGTCCTGCTGTCCTGGACCGCGCTCTATTTCGGCATCAACTATTATCTGATGCTCAAGAGCGAGCAGGAGAAAGCGCTGCAGGCGACCGCCGCGGCCCATCAGGCGCAGCTCAAGATGCTGCGCTATCAGCTCAACCCGCATTTCCTGTTCAACACCTTGAACGCCATCTCCACCCTGGTGCTCGACAAGAGCATCGAGCCCGCCAACCGCATGCTGACCCGGCTTTCGGCCTTTCTGCGCTATACCCTGGTCAACCAGCCGACGCAGAAGGTCACCCTGGAGCAGGAACTGCACGCCCTCAGCCTCTATCTGGAGATCGAGAAGGTGCGCTTTCAGGACCGGCTCAAGCTCGACTACGACATCGAGGAGAAGTCCAAATCGGCGCTGATCCCGAGCCTGTTGATGCAGCCCTTGATCGAGAATGCGGTGAAATACGCGATTGCCCCGGCCGAAGACGGCGGCACCATCTCCATCGCCGCCAAGGTGGAGGACGGCATGCTGCGGCTTACCCTGCGCGACGACGGCCCCGGCATCGGCCAGCAGGAGGAGAAGATCGCGCCGTCGTCGTCCGGCGTCGGCATCGCCAACACCAAGGAGCGGCTGACCCAGATCTACGGCCGGCATCATGAGTTCCGGCTGACCAATCTCCGGCCCAAGGGGCTGGAGATCTTCATCGCCATCCCGTTCGAGGACGCGCCGGCGCGGTCGCGACGAGCCGCGTAGGGAGGGCGGCCCAAAGGAAATATCATGAGGAAGATCAGAACCATTCTCGTGGACGACGAGCCCCTGGCGCTGCGGGGTCTCGCCATCCGGCTGGAGCCTTTCGAGGATATCGAGATCGTCGGCGAAGCGCGCAATGGCCGCGAGGCCATCAAGGCGATCAAGGCAGACCGGCCCGATCTCGTCTTTCTCGATATCCAGATGCCGGGGCTCGACGGCTTCGGCGTCATCAAGGGGCTGATCGGGACGCAACTGCCGATCTTCGTTTTCGTCACCGCCTACGACCAGTATGC
>JAKSBY010000346.1 GCA_022360855.1 Sphingomonadales bacterium
CGTCCTCGTCGCAGTAGTCGTTCAGGGGATCGGCCTGGAGTTTGAGGAGGCCGCGGTAGACGGCGACGACCGGGTCCAGGCCGGGCATTCCCGCCGTGGCCAGGCCGGCCCCGGCCGCAGCGGCAGCAGCGGCCGCGCCGGTGAGCAGGGTGCGGCGGTCGAGGGCCTCTTGCGGGTTTCCCCCGCCGCCGTCATTCCCGTTCGCCTCACTGTCATTCCCGCGACCGCGGGAATCCGGTTGGGCGTCGTCTTGAGGGGTTCTAGGATCAGGTGAAGCTGTGCTATGGGATGGATTAGCCATGCCAATCTCCTTCAAAGGTTGGTGTGGTCAGGCTCGGCGGGGTGTCCTTAGCACCTCGTCGGGCCGTTGCGCTCGATGGGCCTATTCCTGTGGCATCAAATACGAGCTGTCTGGTATCCTATGCCCATGCGGATGGCCTGTCAATACCGAAAGTATCATAAAAGAGCCTATGAGCATCACTACAAGACAGCAGCTACGAGGCGCCAGGGCGATGGCGGGGTGGACGCAACGAGAGCTATCAAGACGATCGGGCGTCTCGTTGCCTACCATAAAGCGGCTTGAAGCCGGGAGCGGGCCTTTGTCCGCGCGCCTGGATACGCTTCGAAAAATTCAGGCGGCACTTGAGGGTGCCGATATCAAGTTCATCGACGAGAACGGCGACGGTCCCGGCGTGCGGCTGAAACGTCGGGACGGTTCTGGGTGACGGCGTTCAGTGACTATATTCTCTATGTCGACGAGAGCGGCTCGCCGGTTCTGGATGGCGTCGACCCGGACTATCCGGTTTTCGTTTTGGTCTTCTTGCTGGTCGAAAAGAGCCACTATGCCGATACGCTGGTCCCGGCCTTGCAGCGTCTGAAGTTCGATTTTGCCGGGCACGATCAACTCATCCTGCACGAACGGGATATCCGCCGACAAAGCGGAGATTTTGCCTTTTTACAGGCGAGTGCGGAGCGGCGCACAGCCTTTCTTGAGCGGATCAATGCACTGGTGGGGGCCGCCGAGATTACATTGATCTGCGCGGTCATACACAAGGAGCAGTTGAAGTATCGATATGCCGATCCGTGGAGCCCATATGAACTCGCTCTTATGTTCTGCATGGAACGCGCGCTAAAGGCTCTAATGGAAAGAAACCAGGCAGGCCGTCAGGTGCATGTGATCTTCGAGAGCCGGGGCAAGAACGAAGACCGCCATCTGGAGCTTCAGTTCCGGCGCATTGCGGATGGCGAAGTCAGGCTTGGGACTGCGCGTCCGCGGTTTCGTGACATAGAATGGGAACCGCTGTTCGTCGACAAGAGGTCGAATTCGGCCGGGCTGCAGCTAGCGGACTTGATTGCTCGCCCAGCGGGCCTTCGCTTTCTGAGACCGGATCAACCCAACCGGGCCTACGACGCCTTTGCCGACAAGATCCTCTTTCCCGGCATCAAATGCTTCCCATGAGCCCAGAAAAGCGGCAGGGCCACCGAGATACCCCAGCGGCCCTGCGCCGACCGAAAAACTCCAGTCCATTTGTCGCATATATAAGCAAATCGGGACTTAACGACAACTTAATTCCATGATCGGCCCCTTTTGTTCTTGCGGGTTCGCCTCGTATTGACGGACTCCGCTTCCTACAAACGTCCCTAAGCCGGCACCGGCTTCTCGGCTAACGAGGTACGGCCAATTTTCGCCCTTAACCAGACATTCGAAGGCGCTCGAGCTGTTGGAAGGCATAGGCATGAAGGACGTGCCGCGCGCCGGTGACGAGGTGTGCCCCCTATTTCCGCCAGTTGCGCAGGTAGCCGACGATGGCGGCGGAAAAGCCGATCCCGCCCCCGCCCCTCTACCCATCCCCTTCCGGCGTAAAATCGAGCGCCAGGGAGTTCATGCAATAGCGGAGGCCCGTCGGCGCGGGGCCGTCGGGGAAGACGTGGCCGAGGTGGCTGTCGCAGCGGGAGCATAGGATCTCGGTGCGCCGCATGCCGTGGGCGGTGTCGAGCTTTTCGGTGACGCGGTCCGGGGCCAGCGGGCGGAAGAAGCTCGGCCAGCCGGAGCCGGAGTCGTATTTGGTGCCGGATTCGAAAAGCTCCTGGCCGCAGGCGACGCAGGCGTAGATGCCGTCGCGCTTCTCGTTCACATGGGCGCCGGAAAAGGGGCGCTCCGTGCCGGCCAGGCGGCAGACTCGATACTGATCCTCGCTCAGCGCGCGCCGCCACTCCTCCTCGGTCTTGCGGACCTTCTTCGCCGCGTCCATCGCGCGCCCTCAACGGACCTCGCAGGCGAGGCAGACCGCATAGACGTTGTTGGGATCGTTCAGCCCCAGCAATCCGCGCAGGTCCGCGCTGACATCGCGGAAGAAGGCTTGCGCAAGGCTCTCCGAACCGGCGCCGTTGAAACCGCCCCCGACGGTCGAAAAGAACATGCGGATGAGCTTCTCCTCGAAGCTCGGCTCGTCTTCGACATAGACGGTGGCGTAGTCCTCGACCTCCGCCAGGGCCGCGGCCGAGGCGACGGCTTCGTCGATATCACCGAGCTTGTCGACAAGGCCAAATTCCAGGGCGCGTCGGCCCGACCAGACGCGGCCCTGGCCGATGGCGTCGACCTGTTCGAGGGTCATGTCGCGGCCCTCGGCCACGCGGCCGAGGAACTTGCGGTAGCCGTCCTCGATGGATTGCTGGATCAGGTCCCGGGTAAAATCGTCCATCGGCCGCATCACGTCGAAGGCGCCGGCCAGCGGCGTCGTGCCGACACCGTCGGAATGGACGCCGATGGCATCCAGCGACCGGTCGAAGGTCGGGAAAAAGCCGAAGATGCCGATGGAGCCCGTAATCGTCGCCGGCGCCGCCCAGATCTCGTCGGCGGTGGCCGAGATCCAATAGCCGCCCGAGGCGGCCAGCGATCCCATGGAGACGACGACCGGCTTGGCTTTCGATTTCGCCACCTCGACCTCGCGGCGGATGATCTCGGAGGCGAAGGCGCTGCCGCCGGGGCTGTCGACCCGGAGCACGATGGCCTTGACCGCGTCCTTCTCATGCGCCTGCCTGATCAGCCGCGCCACGGTATCGCCGCCGGCGTTGCCCGCCGGCTGGTCGCCGTCGAGGATGGTGCCCCGGGCAACGACGACCGCCACCTTGTCGCCCTTGCCGGGCGCTTCGGGCTGCGTGGCGGCCACATAGTCGGCCATGGCCACGCGATTGAAACTGTTACCGGAGCTGTCCGCCCCCACCATCTCGACCAGCCGGGCGCGGACCTCGTCGCGGTTCTTCAGCGCATCCACCAGGCCCTGGTCCACGGCAAGCTGGGCAAAGTCCCCGCCGGCGGCCCTCAGGTCGTCGCTCAGGGTCGCGTAGCCGGCCTGGATGGTGCCCGCCTCGAGGCCGCGGTCCGCCTCGATCTTCGCCGCGAAAGGCTGCCACAGATCGGCCAGCAGCAGCGCGTTGGCTTCCTTGGCCTCCGGCGACATGTCGTCTCGGATCAGAGGCTCGATGGCGGATTTGTAGGTGCCGACCTTGAACACGTTGACGGTGGCTTTGATCTTCTCAAGCCCCGCCGCCATATAGGTCGGGTAGATGCCGAAGCCGGTCAGCACCACCGAGCCCAGGGGGTGGAGGTAGACCTCGTCCGCCTGGGCGGCGAGGAAATACTGGCCCTGCGCGAAATAGTCGCCATAGGCGATGACCGGCTTGCCGCTTTCCTTGAATTCCGTCAGCGCCTCGGAGATGTCGTAGAGCTTGGAAAGCCCGGTCGGGCCCATGTCGTCGAGGGTCAGCACCAGGGCCTCGACGCGCTCGTCGTCCTTGGCCTGGCGAATGGCGAAGAGCATGTCCCTGAGCAGGGTCTCCGGCGCCCGGTCCTGGACCGCGAAGATATCGTCCAGGGGATCGATCTGGGTGAGCTGTTCGACGATCGCGCCTTGCGGGTTGATCATCAGCGCCGCGCGCTTCGGCACCTCCGGACGCTCCCCGGAAGGGATCGAGAACAGGATCAGAACGATGAAAAACAGGATGAGGAAAAACAGCAGCGTGCTGACCACGCTCTGCACGATCTTGATGACGCGCCAAACGGCGGCGAGGACATTTTTCATGGGTAGTCCCGGTTGATGAGGCTGTAATTGCCCTCTAAATGGCAGGTGGCTTCAGGATTTTCAACATTTCGTCGATGCTGGAGAACTTGCGGCGCGGCGCGGCGCCTCGCGCGGCCGCCTGCTCGGCGGCCTCGATCTTCTTCCAGTCCCGGAAGGTCACGGGCCACAGATCGCGCTCCTTCATCAGCCGGTCGAGCGCCGGCCGGCCGGGCTTTCCGCCGGGCTCGACATCGGCCAGGACGGCCTCCGCGACGCCGATCCCGTCCGAGCGGTTGGTGCCGATGGTGCCGGTCGGCCCACGGCGCGCCCAGCCGGTGCAGTAAAGGCCGGGCGCGATCAGCCCGTCATCGTTGATAAACCGGCCGCGGTCATTGTCGAAGGCGACGCCGGGAATGGCCTGGGTGCGATAGCCGATGCAGGGGATGACCAGCCCGCAGGCGATGTCGAAGGTCTCGCCGGTACCGTGGCAGAGGCCGGCCTCGTCGACGGTCGTGCGTTCGAGCCTCAGCCCCTCCACCCGCGCGCCGCCCAGAACTTCCACCGGCCGCGCGTAGAAGGTGAGGTGCAGGCCGAGCTTGCGCTCGGCGCGGTCGCGCTGTGCAAACTGCCGCAGATGGCCGAGATTCTTGCGTTTGACCGGCGGCAGGGGGTCGTCGCCGGCGGCATCGGGTAGCTGCGCGCCGTCGACCAGCGCGACGCACTCTTTGAGCTCGCCGAGCTCGCCCAGCTCCTTCGGCGTGAAGTTCGCCTGCACCGGCCCGCGCCGGCCGAACATGTGGATGTCGCGGATCGGCGAGCTTTGAATGCGTTCTGCGGCATAGCGGGCGAGGTCGGACACGGCCATCTCGTCGGGCGTCTTGGCCAGCACGCGGGCCACGTCGATAGCGACGTTGCCGTTGCCGATGACCGCCACCGCCGCAACGTCCAGATCGGGATCGAGGCCCGCGAAATCCGGATGCGCGTTGTACCAGCCGACAAAGGCGGCCGAGCCGATCACGCCTTTTTTGTCCGCGCCCGGGATGCCGAGCGGCCGATCGTGGCCGGCGCCGGTGGCCAGCACCACCGCGTCGTAGAGTTCGCCAAGCTCGGCGACGCTCAGCGCATCGCCGATCTCGATATTGCCGACGAAGCGCACATTATCCTGCAGGTTGGTCTTTTCGTAGCGCTTGTAGACGCCCTTGATCGACTGGTGATCGGGCGCGACGCCGCCCCTGATCAGGCCGTAGGGCGTCGGCAGCCGATCGATGATGTCGACCTGAACGTCGTCTCTGTCCTTGGTGAGCGCTTCGGCGGTGTAGTAGCCGGCCGGGCCGGAGCCGATAATCGCAACGTGAAGGGTCATTCCGCCTCCCTCTTGGCCTCCGCACGAGCGGCGGAGTTGCCGGCGCACCCTGCCATGAAATGCGGGGCGAGAGAAGCGGCAAAAACCCGTCTATTGCAGCTCGTCGGGCAGCACCCGTTCGATCTCGGGCGGCAGGACGTGGACCTCGCCGGTCTTGACCAGGTCGCGCAAGGTATGGCCGAGATTGATGCGGTAGGCCTCGTCGCGCAGGATGCCGTCTTCGCCGCGGCGGAAGACGTCCACATTGCCGACGTCCTGGCCCGCCTCGCGGCCGAACGCATCCGGGCCCGCCAGCCGCCCCGGCTCCCAGAGGATGACCAGATCGTCCTCTTCGACGCGGCGCTCCTGGCGCAACAGCTCCAGCGAGAAGGCACGCTCGTCGACGATGACCACCCGGTCGATCGGGCTGACGCCGGGCGGCAGCCCCGCCTCGCTGGGCAGATCGATGGCGAGGCGCGATGCCAGGGGTATCCGCGACCGCTCCGAATCGCGCAGCACCACCGCGTCCCGGCGGTCGGACATGCGCGTCTTGAACTTGGCGAAGGATTCGATCTTGGACGCCACGACCTGCAGGGTGCCGTCCTTATAGGCGCCCGCCAGGCCCAATCCGTTGATCTGCTGCCACCAGGTCTCGGTCGCCTCGTCGAACAGCACCAGGTTGTTGTCCAGGCTGACCCCGGCCATGCCGAGACGGGTGCGGTCGCCGCCGACCTCGCGCACGAAGACCATGGAGGCGGCGCAGATCCGGCAATAGGTCACCGCGATCGGAGTGCCGTTCACATCGTCGTTGACGATGCCGTGGGCGGCGACGATGCGCATCGGATAGGCCCGCTCGACCCCGTCGATCGAAACCGTGATGACTGGCTCCAGGCCGGCGACATGGCGCGCCAGGGGGAGCGGCAGGAATTGCGGCTCGTTCAAGGGCGGGATAACGTTGCGGTCGCCGTGAACCATCAGCTCATCGCGCATGAATTTGGCGTCGGTGAGGTCGGTCTTCGGCCATTGTTGGTCGAGCGCGTCCAGGCTCGGGATATCCGCCTGCGCCGAGGCGCCAACCAGGAAGGCCGTTACGATCGTCAAGCTCTGCAAAATCCGAAAACCAAACATGCTGTGCCCCTTTCAATTCTCGACGCGTCGGAACCGCCTCGGCGATGACGCCGTGAGCCAATATCAAATGGTAGGATGCAGGCATAATGCAAGCGTTTCCTCTCGGCATAACACTTGACATCACGATGGCTTGAGACCATAACAATCGTCAACTGTTAGCACTCGCGCTTAAAGAGTGCTAACAGCGTCCCAATCAGGGAAGCCAACCACTTTAATTTGTCTTTCATCGGAATTAGCCAAGGAGGATATTCATGGCATTTCGTCCTTTGCACGATCGGGTTCTGGTCCGCCGTCTCGACTCGGAAGAGAAGACCGCCGGTGGCATCATCATCCCCGATACCGCGCAGGAAAAGCCCCAAGAGGGTGAGGTCGTGGCCGTCGGCCCCGGCGCCAAGAATGAGCAGGGCGTCGTGGCGCCGCTCGACGTCAAGGCGGGCGACCGCATTCTGTTCGGCAAGTGGTCGGGCACCGAGGTCAAGGTCGACGGCGAAGAGCTGTTGATCATGAAAGAGTCCGACATCATGGGCATCATCGAGGGCAACGCGGCCGCCAAGGCTGCTTAAGGCCCGCCCCACTTCCGGTTTTTGTAATCTTCAAGAGGGTAAGCAAACATGGCTGCCAAAGACGTTAAATTCCACTCCGACGCCCGCGACCGTATTCTCAAGGGCGTCGACACCCTGGCCAACGCGGTCCGGGTGACGCTCGGCCCCAAGGGCCGCAACGTGGTCCTTGAGAAATCCTTCGGCGCGCCGCGCATCACCAAGGACGGTGTGACGGTCGCCAAGGAGATCGAGCTCAAGGACAAGTTCGAAAACATGGGCGCGCAGATGGTCAAGGAAGTCGCGTCCAAGACCAACGACATCGCCGGCGACGGCACCACCACGGCCACGGTTCTCGCCCAGGCCATCGTCCGCGAGGGCATGAAGTCGGTGGCCGCCGGCATGAACCCGATGGACCTCAAGCGCGGCGTCGACCTCGCCGTCTCGGCCATCGTCGATGACCTCGAAGGCCGCTCCAAGCAGACCGGCTCCAACGACGAGATCGCCCAGGTCGGCACCATTTCCGCCAATGGCGACCGCGTGGTCGGCGACAAGATCGCCGAGGCCATGGAAAAGGTCGGCAAGGAAGGCGTGATCACGGTCGAGGAGGCCAAGGGCCTCGAATTCGAGCTCGACGTCGTGGAAGGCATGCAGTTCGACCGCGGCTATCTCTCGCCCTACTTCATCACCAATGCCGAGAAGATGGTGACCGAGCTGGAAAGCCCCTTCATCCTGTTGCACGAGAAGAAGCTGTCCAACCTGCAGTCCATGCTGCCGCTCCTTGAGTCGGTGGTGCAGGCGGGCCGTCCGCTCCTGGTCATTGCCGAGGATGTGGAAGGCGAGGCGCTTGCCACGCTGGTGGTCAACAAGCTCCGCGGCGGCCTCAAGGTTGCCGCCGTCAAGGCGCCCGGCTTCGGTGATCGCCGCAAGGCCATGCTTGAAGACATCGCCATCCTTACCGGTGGCCAGGTGGTCTCCGAGGATCTCGGCATCAAGCTTGAGAATGTGACGATCGACATGCTGGGCACCGCCAAGCGCGTTACCATCAACAAGGACGACACCACCATCGTCGACGGCGCCGGCGAGGCCGAGGATATCAAGGCCCGTTGCGAGCAGATCAAGGCGCAGATCGAGACGACCACGTCCGACTACGACCGTGAGAAGCTGCAGGAGCGCTTGGCCAAGCTCTCCGGCGGTGTTGCCGTGATCAAGGTCGGCGGTGCCACCGAGATCGAGGTGAAGGAGCGTAAAGACCGCGTCGACGACGCGCTGCACGCCACCCGCGCCGCGGTCGAGGAAGGCATCGTCGCCGGCGGCGGCGTTGCGCTCCTGCACTCGATCAACGCTCTCGGCGACATCAAGGTCGAGAATGACGACCAGGAGCGCGGCGTCAACATCGTCAAGAAGGCGCTCGAGTTCCCGGTCCGTCAGATCGCCGAGAATGCGGGCTTTGACGGCGCCGTGGTCGCCGGCAAGCTGGTGGAATCGGGCGAAGCCAACTACGGCTTCGACGCTCAGCAGGAGGTTTATACGGACCTCTTCACCGCCGGCATCATCGACCCGACCAAGGTGGTCCGCGCGGCGCTGCAGGATGCGGCGTCGGTGGCCGGTCTTCTGATCACCACCGAGGCGCTGGTCGCCGAGATGCCCGAAGAAGACAAGCCGATGCCCGGCATGCCTCCGGGCGGCGGCATGGGCGACATGGGCTTTTAATCGGCCCGGCCGCTCTCAAGCCAAAAATAAAGAAGGCCGTGGGGCACCCGCCCCGCGGCCTTTTTCTTTGCGGGCACCGTAACAGCATTAACTATGATTCGCCTCTCGAAATTGCTCCGAGTTAAGTAGTTCTTTATTCGTTCACCCCAATTGTTGTAGAATTTCCATCGGAGACGAATGTTGAATAATCAGTTTGACAGAGCAAAATTTCGAGACGTGGTACATTTCGTCTGTGCCTCCGTGGACCCTAGGGATTTGGGCGAAGTAAAGCTGCACAAAGTTCTGTATTTTTCCGATATGCTGCACTTTCTCGATACTGGATGTCCCCTTACCGGAGAAAGTTATTACAAGAATAAATTTGGTCCGACATCTCGGCATCTGCGCCCGACCCTAACAGCAATGGTCGATGCCGGTCATTTGTCCGAATCAACCGTAGAGCATTTCGGCTATCCCAAGAAGCAATTCCAATCCCTGACAAAGCCTGATGTTTCGAGGCTTTCTAGTGCAGAGATCGCCACTATTAGTATGGTCACAGACTTCGTATGTAAAAAGCACACGGCCCGTTCTATTTCGGATCTAAGTCACAATCGTGCCTGGCAGTTGGCCGAAATGGGAGAAGAGATTCCCTACTACACGGCCTTTCAGATGATCCCAGTTGAGCCAACGGACGAGGACTTTGCCTGGGCAACTGACGAGGCGCAGAAAATTGCGGATCAAAGACCGCCGACCGAGGCGTTTTAAACTTATAGAAACAGAAGCCTACCAAGCAGCATTCGAGAAGATTACTGCTGCATATCCGCTATTTGATCCGAGCCCTCTCGACAACTTCATTTTTGAAGTGACCAGAGAACCGAAACAAGCGGGCTATCGACATCATTCGAATCCAGACAGGGATCTTTTTTTGGCAGTCGTCCCAAAAACACACGGTACTCCGAGCCTCCGAGTGCTCTATGAACTGACGGAAAAAGCGGTGGTACTCTGGAGCATAACCGAGCGTGGTCAGGCTTCTTAAAGCGCCAGCGCCTTCTTGAGACGTTGCTGCGGCTTGACCAGATCGGCCAGGGTCACGGTATCGAGCTCTTCGTAGAAGCGCTCTTCGGCCTTGCCGAGCACGCCCTTCAGCACGCAGGCCGGCGTCAAGACGCAAAGATTGGTCTCGGGCCTGAAGCATTCGACCAACGCCGAATCCTGCTCCGCCCGACGGGCGACGGCGCCGACATTGATGGCGTCCGCCGGCCGCGCCAGGCGCAATCCGCCGCCGCGGCCGCGCACGGTCTCGATATCGCCCGCCACGCCAAGCTGGTGGGCGATCTTCATCAAGTGATTTTCCGAGATTTTGTAATGCCCGGCGATCTCTTTGATGGTGCAGAGTTCGTCGGGCTTCAGCGCCAGATACATCAAAAGTCTTAGTGAGTAGTCGGTGTAGCGGGTCAGTCGCATGCCAGGAGTCCGTGTGTGCTCATTAACATGTATTTTAAATATTGATTTCTGGCAAGCCCAGCATAATATGTATTCTATATACTTCTTCAAGAGGAAACCATGAACGAGCCGCGCATCACCGAAGAGATGATAAGTGTTTTGGTCGACCGGTTTTATGCCCGGGTGCGCAGCGATGCGATAATCGGGCCGGTCTTTGCCGAGAGGATTTCCGGCTGGCCGCCGCATCTGGAGCGCATGAAGGCGTTTTGGTCGTCGGTCATGCTGACCTCCGGCCGCTACAAGGGCCGGCCGGCCGTCGTCCATGCCATGGTTCCGGGCATCCGGCCCTGGA
>JAKSBY010000106.1 GCA_022360855.1 Sphingomonadales bacterium
GTCAACGGTCGGTTCCGCCGAGGTCAGCGCAGGAAAGGGCAGAACGGTCAGCTCGTAGTAGCCGCGGGTCAGCCACTCTTCCGCCACGCTGCGCACCTCCGCCGCCGTGGCCGCATTCAGCCAGCCGAGCTCTTTCTTGTAGTGCCCCGGATCGCCGGCCCGAAGCTGTCCGTTCGCGAGGACCGAGCCGACGATACTTCTGTGCTCCATGGCGGTGATCGCGCGCATATTGGTCGCAAGCTTGGCGTTCTCCAGGAGCCCGCGGTCCGGCCCGTCTGCCAGATAGGCCGCGACGGTCTCGTCGACGACCCGGTGGACGTCTTCGGGCGCGACGCCGGGCTTCAGCGAAATGTGGAGGCGGAATGTGCCGGCCAGGATCTGGCCGCTGGCGCCGCCCGCGATATTCGTCGCCCAGCCGAGCTCGTCCACGAGCTTCTTGCGCAGGGGCGAGTTCTTGTTGCCGGCGAGCGTATCGTAGACCAGGCCCATGACGGTGGTGTCGCGATGTGTGATCGGTGGCAGGACCCAGTTCCGCGAGATCACCGCCTGGGGCACTTTGTCGTACATGGTTTCCAGCCTGTTCTCCGTGATCGTCGGGACCCATTGCACCTGCTTGACCAGCGGGACACCGGTCGGCGCCTCGGCGAAATACTTGGCGACCTTGGTCTTTGCGGTCTCGAGATCGATATCGCCGGCCAGCACCAGGGTCACGTTGCTGGCGCCGTAGTATTTCTTGAACCAGTCATGCACGTCCTCGACGGAGGCGGCGTCCAAATCCTCCATGGAGCCAATGGTGGTGTGACGATAGGGATGGCCGATGGGGTATCGCCCCTCCAGCAGGCGCTCACGCATGCTCGCATAAGGCTGGTTCTCGCCCTGCCGCTTTTCGTTCTTCACGACCTCGCGCTGCTCGTCCAGCGCGGCTTGGTCAACCGCGTCCAGCAGGTAGGTCATGCGGTCGCTCTCCATCCACAACGCCATATCGAGCGCGCCGGTCGGCACGGTCGCGAAGTAATTGGTGCGGTCGGGGTTTGTCGTACCGTTGATACCGATGGCGCCGGCCTTGGTGAACGGCGCGAAATACTCGCCCTCGCGGTTGGCGGTGCCCTGAAACATCAGATGCTCGAAGAGATGCGCGAAGCCGGACTTGCCCGCGGGCTCATCCTTCGAGCCAACGCCGTACCAGACGCCGACAAAGACCGTCGGCGCGCTATGATCGGTATGGACGATAGTCGTCAGCCCGTTGTCGAGCGTGAAGACCTCGTAAGGGATGTCGATCTGATCGACGATCGAACTCCGCTCAGCGGCAGCGCGCTCCACCGGAACGGTGGCGGCGACGCCGATCCCGGCCATCACGGCCACAAAGAGGGTCAGGCGAGCTGTTCTCATTTCCAATAATCTCCTTAAATTTCTTCTCGTGCGAGCCGGCCCGGCAGGGTCACCGGGCCGGCGGTCAAGGCATCCGAGGCCTAAAATCGGAAGTCTTGGCTAGAATTGTGCGATCAGGCCGACTCTGAATTGACGCCCACCGAAGAAACGCCCTTCTCTGAAGAACTTCGGCGTCGTTCCGTCGTCTACGCCTTGCGTGAATTCCAAACTGGGTTCGTTCGTACCGCGCAGCAGGTCCGTGCCTTCGAAAAAGATCCTGTAGCTGCCCCATCCCTGCGGCGAGAAGCGGTACTCGATCCGCGTATCCAAGGTCGCAAAGCTCTCCTCGAATTCAGTAAGCCGGAAGTTTGAGAAAGACGAGCTACTTCGCGCCTGTGCGGTATAGATGATATTCGCATCGATATTATACTTACTGTAGGTCAGCCCGACGCTTCCCGAGTGGGGCGGCTGACCGCTGAAACTGACATCGGAAACGACGATCTGCTCGGCCTCGAAGCCGACGACATCGCCGTTGTCATCCTGAACGGGGCTGAACGACCACAGGATCGGCTGCTCTTTGCTGCTGTCTGAATATGTGTAGTTCGCGATAACGCCGAAGCCACTGAGGAAGCCCGGCAGATAAGTGAACTGGTGCTCGAACGCGAATTCCAGGCCCCAGATCTCCGCGGCGCTTTCGTTGTTTGCCGGCACGGTAAGGAATATTCCGTAGTCATCCGGATTGTCCAGGATGTCCTGGAATAGCGGATCGTCCGGCAGCCTGACGTCGGCCAACGCCCCCGCGCCCCGAGCCACATTGCTTTCCAGCAGATTGGTGATTCTCTTGTAGAAGGCGCCCGCCTTCACGACGCCGAGATTCCCGTCATACCATTCGATGCTGAGATCGAAGTTGTGGGTCTGCGCGGGCTGAAGATCCGGGTTGCCCTGGCTCAGGGAGAGGAACGGCCGGCCCAAAATCGGCGCGAGGCTCAGAAACACGCTTGTTCGACCGGAAAGCAGTTCAATCTGTGGCCGCGCGACGGATTTGAAATATCCTAACCTGAAGATCAAATCCTCACTCTGCCGGTAATTCGCCAGGACGCGTGGCAGCAGCTTCGTTTGCTTTGCGGAGTTCATTGTCAAAATCGCCAAGCGGTCCCGAATCTCGAGGTTCAGTGTCCGGTCTTCGTTGCGCACCGTCACGCTTTGTGGGCTGATGGCCTGGATGTCGAAATGACTAAGCCGCACACCCGGTATGATCTGCAGCTTGCCGATCTGCAGTTCAGTCTGCACAAAGGCGGAAAACTCATTTTCCTGCGTTTTCGCGCCGTCGAGCAAAGGGTTTTCCTCGAAGAACCTGACGATATCGCCGGGGCCTGCGGAGTCCGCGTCCGCCTCGTCGATCGCGATCGACTGGATCTCACTCCCCAGAAAATCCACGATCCGGTCCCGGTTGACAACACTGTAACCGCTGGCAATGTCCAAGATCCCGAGAAGAGGGTCTTCGAAAGTCAGCCCCAGGTCTGCGAAGGTCAAGTCGCCGACAGGGGCACGAAATTCGAATCTCCTCCCCCCGTCATTGCTTCTGAACTCCGACAACTCGACGGAACCGCCGATTTCGATGTTTTTCCAAAAACCACGCTCAATATTGTAGGTCGTTGAAAAATCAACGACGAAGCGGTCGTTTTCGCCCGTGCTGGGCGTATCCAAAACACTGCTCAAGATGTGATTGGCCGGGTCGTTTATCATCGCGAGGCCTGTTGGGTTTAGCAGTGGTATGGGGATGGAATTGTCCGTGCGACGGGGAAAGATGCTGATGACAACCCCCTCCACGGGATCGACCGCCTCGGGAAGCAGAATGTCCGTATTTGAAGAATTGACATCTGAGAACGACCCGACAAGGTTGATCTCACGGCTGCGCCTCTTGCCGACCGCGTAGGAGGCCGAGTAGGAGAAAGACCAGTTGTCGATGTCGGTTTGCCCATTAAAGGAAAAGGCGTCGGTTTTATCTTTTATTTCCGGGAAATACAGATAACTCCCCCGGTAGACTACACTGCCCGGCCAGCGCAACGCGAAGCGCTCCTCACCATTCAGCGCGGCCACGGGCTGTAGGAGATACGTCAATCTACTTTGGAGAATCGTGTTGCTCCGAACCCTCTCCTCGTTTTTCGTGGACCTCTGATAGTCAAATCGGAGGCTGGTGTGCTCGGCGATGTTCCATGCCGCGGAAAGCGTAACGCCCAAGGACGAGCCATCGGTGGAGTCGAGAGAGAGAGTCGTGCTCGACGGATATGCACCGTCCGCCCCCGGCTCAAACGGAAACGGCGTGCGCGGGTCGATGCGCGAGGCGAACCTTATTGTCGGCTGTCCGTCGACCTGAAGCGGCCGATACTCGCCAAATTCAAGGAACGACCCGTGGCCGACACGACTGATCTTTCTGTCGCGGTATTGCACCGAGGCGCTGATGCCGAAATTGTCGTCCGCGCCGAAGCGGGCCGACACCGTCCCCGACGCCGAGAATTCCTCGTTGAAGTCATTGCCCCGCTTGGCGCCCTCCAGCGAGAAGGACGCATGCCGCCGCGACCGATCCAGCGGCGATTTCGTCTTGATGTCGACCAACCCGCCGGTGCCGGCGCTGTCCTGGCTGGCGAGCAGCGACTTCGAGATCGTGACCTCGCTGATCGATTCGGTGAGGATGTTGCCGAGATTGGCCGACCGGCCGATGCCCGAGCCCTCGGGCAGCTCCACGCCGTTCAGCCGCACCGCGTTCAGATCCGGCTCCAGGCCGCGAATGACGATATTGGCACCGTCGCCCGTGAACGGATCGCGCCGGAACGAGACGCCCGGCGCCCGGCGTAATGTCTCCGCGATCGTCTGGCCGCCAAACTCGCCCAGAAGGTCGGACGATATCACCGTCGACACACCGGCCGCCGTGCGTTCCTGGTTGAGCGCCTGGGCCCGCGCCGAGCGGGAGCCATAGATCACGAACTGCTCCAGGGCCGGAGCCAACGTGAAATCCTGTGCGCTGTCCTGCCCGCGCGCCACGGTGATGCGTGCCGCCTCGGCCGCATAGCCGAGATAGGAGATGCGCAAGGTGTAGCTGCCCGCACGCACGCTGGGAAGGCGGAAGCGGCCCAGATCGTCCGTCCGCGTCGTCTGGCCGGTCTCCTCCACCGTCACCAGCGCGCCCTTCAGGTTCGCGCCCGTCCGCTGGTCCGTCACCACGCCCGTCACCGCGCCCCTGCCTACCGCCTCGCGGCTGGCGGGGCGGCCGTCCGTTGTGGTTGTATCCGTCGCGCGGCGCTCGGCGCCTGAGAGCTGCGCCAGTTGGCGCGGCGGGCTGGCGGTATGGTTGGCGGAGTCGCGGACCGGCCCGGCGGCCTTGGCGCGGAGGATGAGGCGGTTGCCCGGGGCAAGTTCGTAGTCGAGGCCCGAGCCTTCCAAGAGGCGGGCGAGCGCCTCGTCGAGAGAGAAGTCGCCGGAGACGGCCGGGGCCTCCTTGCCGCGCATCAGCTTCGGCGCGGCGACGATCGCATAGTCGGCCTGCTCCGAGAGCGCGATCAGCGCCGACGACAGCGGCTGCGCGGCGATGTCGTAGTGCCGCTTACCGGACTCGTCGGCCCATGCCTGGTTCGCGGCCGTCAGCATGGCAACCGCCGAGACGGCGCCCAGCACCCTGCCCCGCGTGACTCCTGTGGTCTTGAACTTCCTCTCCATGGCGCGCCCCTCCCTATGGCTTTGGCCCTGTTTCCGCCGCCTTGCGCGACCATTGCTGTCGCTTCCCCCAGGCGGTTCTGATTAGGAAACGGGCGAGGGCGGCCATGTGCCACAAAGTTTTTTAGGGACTTGCGTCTTGGTCCGGGTTGGGGCGCAGCACGATGCGGTCCGGCAGCGTACGATCCACGGTGATGGGCAGGTTGTCTTCCAGGCCCTGGATCATCGCCGCGATCTGCGATGTGCGGAAGGTGGCAAACACGGGCAGCTCTTCAAGCTCGGCCGCGGCGATGACGATGGGAGTGGCGGAATAGCGGTTGGCGTCGGCCACCACATGCCTGAGCGAGCTGTTCTCGTAGATCAGCCGGCCGGCGCGCCAGGCCCCGGGCCGGCTTGGCAGCACGCGCTCGATAGCCGCCACCGCCTGGGTGGGGCCGAGCACGAGCTGCTCGCCGGCAGTCAGGCGCTGCGGGGCGGGCTCGGGGCTTTCCTGGGCGGGAGCGGCGCGAGTCGGCGTGGGCTCGGAGATCTCCACCGTTCCCTCGACCACGGCGACGGTCACGCCCTCGGGCCCGCGATGGACGTTGAACTGCGTGCCGACGACGCGGACCACGGTTCCGTCCACCACCACCACGAAGGGCCGCGCCGGGTTGCCGACCACCGAGAAGAAGGCCTCGCCCGTAGCCAGCACAACGCGGCGCTCCTGCTCCGTGAAGGCAACGTCCAGGGTCGATTTGGGGCCGAGGGTCACCTGGCTGCCGTCGGCCAGCGCCACCTCGCGGATTTCCGCGACCTGGGTGGCGTAGCGGCCGGGTATGCCGCTCGAAGCCTGGAGCAGCAGCACGGCAGTGGCGATCATAACCGCCGCGAGGCCCGCCGCGGCGGCGCGCATCGGCAGACTCACCTCCCGAATGCGATCCGCGAAGGCGGCGAGCGCGCCCCGCTGCCGTGGCGGCGTCACGGGCTCCAACGCGGCCAACTCGGCGAGCTCCCCGGAATCGCGCCAGATATCGACGAGTTCGTCATAGGCGGTGCGGTGCGCCGGGTCGGCGGCGATCCAGGCCTCGAATCCCCGACGCTCGGCGGCCGTGGGCGCGCCGAGTTCCAGCAGGGTCAGCCAGCGGGCCGCCTGCCGGTCGATCTCAGAGCTCAAAACGGCGCTTGCCATTGTGCTCCTTTCCGCCTTTTCCGTTCGGCCGTGCGTCGAAGGCGCGCGCCATCTCGGCCTTGATATCGGCCAGCGCGCGTTCGATATGGCCGCGCACGGCGCGCCTGGACATGCGCTCGCGGGCCGCGATCTCATCAACCGACAGGTTGTGGATGCGGCTCAGGATGAAGATGCGGCGGCGCTTGCCGGGCAGGCGTTCGATGACCGTCTTCAGCATGGCGAGCCGCTCCCGGTGCAGCGCAATCTCTTCCGGCGAGCGCGGGTCGGCGTCTCCGTTCAGCCCCTCGGCCAGGGTCGCCTCCGCATGGCGGCGCCTGACCGCGGCGTGGCGCGCCTGGTCGACCACCAGATTGCGGGCAGTGGCGAACAGGAAAGCGCGCGGGTTGCCGATGCGCCCCGGATGGTCCAGCGCCGCGAATTTGGCGAAGGCCGCCTGGGCGATGTCGGCGGCCTGATCGGCGTCGCCCACCTTGCGGACGAGGAAGCGCACGAGCCCGGAAAAATGCTTCCGGAAATAGCTCTCGACGGCGGCCCGATCGGCCGTCTGCTCGCCCACAACGGCCTTCATCGCCCGCAACTCGCCCTGGTACATACCGGTTTCACTTTCTGCCCACCAGCCCTCCTCCCGATTCGCAAAACGATGACAGAAATTTGTCGGTTTCGTCAACTTGGGGCAAATTTGAAAGCTGCCGACAAGGACGGCGATGACCCGGCCAGGCACCTCAAGTTCAATATAAAGTTGTACCCCGGCCGACCGCTCATGTCGGAACACCTCCGGCCGCCGGCAGGGCGCCGGGCGCCCGCGCTTTCGCCTCCTTCCCGGTCATGACCTGGCCTTCCCAGTCGAAGCCGGTTCGCCAAAAGCGAGAATGAAATCCGCCGCCCTGACGGATTGATTTGGACACCCGACGCAGAGCGTTCAGGGCTCGGTTCTGACGTTGTATCTGCGGATCTCCTGTTCGGTCATCCAGTGGATGCCCTGCACGGGCGCCGCCTCCAGGGTGCGCCAGTAGAAGTCGGCCGGAATGCCCATCGCTTCATAGTATTTCAGATAGAGCCGGTGCTGCGGATTGTCGCGCGGCACGTCGCTGCCTTCGAAGCCGGGCCAGCCCCAGGAATGGATGCCGAGCTTGGCGCCCTTTTCAACGATCCGCCGGGCGCCGGCGAGGAAGAAATCCGTGCCGCCCGACGCCACGCTGCTGGTGTTGCGCAGAACGGTCGTGAACCCGTGCGCCCGCACATAGGCGGCGGCGCGCAGATTGGCCTCGTCGTCGATGGAGCCGGGAACGTGAGTCATCTCGATGGTTCTGACCGAGGGATGCTCGAAGATCAGCCGCAACACCCGCGCCGGCGTTTCGGCGGTGATGGCCCCCGACATGAATGCGGTGTCGCCGGAGACGGTGAACCGCGCCGGCGTGTTGTCGGCAACGAGAAACGCGGTCATTTCCGCCCTGGAGACCTGGCCGTCGCGGTTGCGGTCACCCTCAGTCAAACGCGCCCAGTCGGCGTCATCCTCGGCCTCATTTCTCGTCAGCAGGCCATCGCCGTCGGTATCGAGCACTGCGAAGGTGCCGTCGACCTCCTCCTCGATCTCGGCGGCGCTCAGGAACAAGACGCCCGCAAAATCGAACGACAGCATCTCGGCCGGCGTAATGAATCCATCCTTGTCCGCGTCCATGGCCGGGCCGAACTCGGCCCACGCCTCGCCCAGTTCCTTAAGCGACAGTCTGCCGTCGCCGTTTGCGTCCATGTCCGCGAGCACTTGCGCGATTTCCTCAAGGTCCTGTTTCTCCCGCTCCGCCCGGAGAGCGGCTATATTCTCCAGCGTCACGCCTGCGCCGCCTGAGTCCTTCTCCAGCATCAGAAGGACTTCCATCGCCTCATAGGGATCGAACCGACCGTCGCGGTTCTGATCGAACGCGGTAAGGCTGTCGGCAAGCGCCGGCTGGTGCAAAACCAACAAAAAGAGAGCGGCGACGAGCCGGCATGAAAGCGCATGCATGATCTGGTTCCTCCTATCGGCGGCAGTCCTTGTAGACGGTCCCGCCCTTCATTACGAAACAGACGTCCTCTAGCGCGCGGATATCGCCGAGCGGATCGCCGGCAACGGCGATGATGTCGGCGTCCTTGCCGGCGCCGATGCTGCCTGCCCGGTCGGCAATACCGAAGAGATCAGCCGTATCA
>JAKSBY010000097.1 GCA_022360855.1 Sphingomonadales bacterium
CGATGGCGGCCATGTGGACGCGGAGTTGGTGCGTGCGCCCGGTGCGCGGCATCAGCGCGACCCAGCTCGCCTTGTCGGCAGCGCAATCGATCACCGCATAGTAGGTCTGCGCCGGCTTGCCGGCCTCGTCCACCAGCACCTTTTCGCTCGCGCCGTGCGGCAGCTTATTGAGCGGCAGGTCGATCCGGCCCTGCGGCGGTTTAGGCGCGCCGCGGACGAGCGCCCAGTAGACCTTCTCCGCCTCACGGCTCCGGAACGCGGCGGCGAGCGCGGCGGCGGACCTGGCCGTGCGGCCCAGGAGCAGAACGCCGGAGGTGTCCTTGTCAAGCCGGTGGACGAGCCGCGGGCGTTCGCCATCTCTGGCCAGCGCATCGAGCAGACCGTCGAGATGGCGGGTGATCCCCGGCCCGCCCTGGGTCGGCAGGCCCGGCGGCTTGTCGAGCGCGATGACGTGGTTGTCTTCATGCAGGATAAGCCCGCGCATGAAGGCCGCATCCTCGTCGGAGACGGCCGGCCGCTGCGGTCGCGTTGCCGCCGTCGCCGGCTCGCCCAAGGGCGGGACGCGCACGACCATGCCGGTCGCGAGCCGGTCCGACGTCTTGGCGCGTTTGCCGTCGAGGCGGATCTCGCCCTTGCGCAGGAGCCGGCTCAGCCGGCCATGGGGCAGCGCCGGGAAATGCCGGCGGAACCAGCGGTCGAGCCGGATACCGGTCTCGTCCGGCGCGACGCTGAGATGCTGCACACCGGTCATGGCAGCGCCAGGAAGCGAACCGCCGACAGCCCGGCAAACAAGGCGGCCACGGACAGAATCACCGACGCCGCGACATAGAGACCGGCAAGGCCCAACGTGCCGCGCTCGATGAGCAGAACGACCTCTAAGGAGAAGGCGGAAAAGGTGGTGAAACCGCCCAAGAGCCCGACCGTGAGGAAGGCCTGCCAGGCCGGCGGCAGGCTGAAGCGCAGGGCCAGAAGGGCGACGATGACGCCCATGGCAAAGCCGCCCACGACGTTGACCGTCAGCGTGCCATAAGGAAAGCCGAGGCCCAGCGCATGGGTCACGGAGCGGGCGACGAAATGCCGCCCTAGCGCGCCGATGGCGCCGCCCAGCGCAATCGCAAAAAGGAGTTTCACAAGCCGGTCTGCTTCGCGTTTACAAAACTCCGAAGGTCCAGCCCTCGGTGCGGCGCACCTTATCCGATAAGCCGGCGGGGTTCCAGAATTCGGGACGGTGCGCCAGCGACCGCATGCCGGCGGCCGAGATCAGCGCGTCAGTCGCATGATCGTTTAATATGAAGCCCTCCCCCGACAGGGGCCGGCTGTCGAATTGGGCCAGCGCGGCGTTGAGGTCTGAGAAGCTCCGCACTTTGCGGCGGGTGGCAAGAGCCATCGACAGAAAGATGCGGGTGTAGATTTCAATAAATACGGATCGGTCTGTTTTATCCCGATCAAATGGCCAGATCGAAAATACCGATCGTTCTGATTGACAAAACAGACAATTCAGTAC
>JAKSBY010000015.1 GCA_022360855.1 Sphingomonadales bacterium
CGAGGAATACGGCCAGCGGCTGGACTTCCCGGTCGGCGAAATCGGCGCGCCGCTCCTGGTCGAAACCTACGGCCTCAAATTCAAGCGCTTCCCCAACTGCGCCAGCGTGCACCGCCCGCTGGACGGCCTGTTGGAGCTCAAGGCCGCGCACGGCTTCGGGCCCGACGATGTGACCGGCCTCCACATCCGCGCGCCGAAGCACCTCCTGGCCAATCTGATGTATCCCAATCCCGAAACCCCTGCGGAGGCCAAATTCAGCCTGGAATACGGCCTCGCCACAGGCCTTGCGACGGGCGACAACACGCTCGCGGACTTTACGCCCGAGGCGATTCAGCGTCCGGAAATCCGCAGGCTCATGTCGCTGGTGACCTCGGAGCCTGTGGACGCGTTGGAAATGTCCTTCCCGACAGAGATCACGATCACCTGCACGAACGGCCAGCAGTTCCGGACTGCAGTCAAGATGGCCGTCGGCTCCTACGCGAAGCCGCTCTCCGACGACGCCTTGATCCGCAAGTTCCACGCCTGCGCAGCGGCGCGCCCGGCAGAGACCCGCGACCGGCTGGTCACGCTCTGCATGGGCCTCGACGCCGTAACGTCAACCCGGGAGTTGACGAAGCTGTTTTAGGCAACTTCCACCCCGTCATTCGCCGGCTTGACCGGCGAATCCATATTTGCGCAGCCGAGGCGGTTTCACTATGGACCCGCCGGTCAAGCCGGCGGGTGACAGTAGGGGGATGGGTGGGCTTGGTAGCCCTACGCCAACGTCATCCCACGCCGATTCAGGCTGTAGGCGATGATCGATTCGATCAGCTCCGGATGCGAGACGCCGATGGACGCCGCCGATCTGGCGATGCCGCGGGTTGAGCCGAGATTGCAGATCAGGTTCATCTCCAGGCACGACAATTCGCCGGTCTCGGGATCGAGCCGGAAGTCGTGGCGGCCGTAATCGAAGGGCCAGATGGCGTCGTTGATGGCCCGGCAGGTCTCGATGATCTTGTCGTAGAACTCCGGCCGCTCGAAGAGCCGGAGCGAGGTCCCCTTCTCGTGGCCGCGGAACTGCTCGAAGGTGTACATGCCGTCGTCGCTCTCGGTGACGATCTCCACCGGCGGCAGCACCCACATGCGCGACGCGCCGATCACCGGCACCGTGACATTGGCGCCGGGCGCGAACGCCTCCACCACCACGTCGCAATCCTGCTCCTGCAGCCAGGCGATATGGGCGCGGGCGTCACCCCAATCGGTAAACGCCTTGATGCCCCACGACGCCGACGAGTTGTTCGGCTTGACCACCACCTTGCCGCCGTCCGCGGCGAAATCGGGCTCGGGATAGTCGGTCTGGCCGACGCCGAAGAACACCCAGTCCTCGGTCTTGACGCCGACGGAGCGCAGCAGATGCTTGGACAGGTTCTTATCGTCAACGACACCGCGGATCGAGGGATAGGCCCCGAGATAGGCAATGCCGTGATACTCCGCCAGCGTATTGGCGAGCACCTCGGAATTGCGGAAGCCGACCCGGTTGTAGAGCGAGAACAGATAGTTGAAGTCCGGCTTTTCGAACAGCGCCTCGAAGGAATTGGCGGCGCGGGTCTCGAGGCCGAGCCCGCGCAGGGTGCGCAGGATCTCGTCATGATAGATCGCGTGGCTGCCGTCGACGGCGTCGAACTCGCCGCCGGAAAGCGCATGCTTGGCGACGAACAGGACGCTGAGATTTTCGCGCTGCGCATCGGTGAGCTTCAAAGGCTCGGCCCGGTCCGGCCAGTCCTGGTTCATGGTCACTCTCTTTTTTTGGGGCGTTTCCCTTAACAGGGAGGCTCCCCCGAATTTATCGCCGCTGGGTATCGGATTTTCCGAAACTTGGCAAGCGCACCGGAACCTTGCCGGGCGGCTCAATTTCCGCTGCCATCCTGCGCCACGATTGTCTAAGGTCCGATTATGGCGCTGCGCTCTCTCTATCCGCAAATCTCGCCCTATGACGAGGGCATGCTCGATGTCGGCGACGGCCACGCGATCCACTGGGAGCTTTGCGGCAATCCCGACGGCAAGCCCGTCGTGTTCCTGCATGGCGGTCCCGGCGGCGGCATCGTGCCCAATCAGCGGCGCTTCTTCGATCCCGACGTCTACCGCATCCTGCTGTTCGATCAGCGCGGCTGCGGCAGGTCGACGCCGCATGCCTGCCTTGAGGCCAACACGACCTGGGACCTGGTTGCGGATATCGAGCGGCTGCGCGACCATTTCGGTATCGACCGCTGGCAGGTGTTCGGCGGCTCATGGGGCTCGACCCTCGCGCTCGCCTACGCCGAGAGCCATCCCAAGCGCGTCACCGAGCTCGTGCTGCGCGGCATCTTCCTGATGCGCCGGCAGGATATCGACTGGTTCTACCGCTCCGGCGCCAGCCACATCTTCCCGGAGCGCTGGGCCGAGTTCGCCGGCCACATCCCCGAGCCCGAGCGGGGCGATCTGATCGCCGCCTACTATCGGCTGCTCGATTCCGACGACGAGACGGTGCGGCTGGCCGCGGCCAAGGCGTGGAGCCTTTGGGAGGGCGC
>JAKSBY010000508.1 GCA_022360855.1 Sphingomonadales bacterium
CGGGCGGTGGATGTTCATCGGCAGAGTCTTGCGCAGGGCCGCGAAGCCCGAGTGCATCTCGGCCGATACAGCCCGGGCCCGCGCGCGGGCTGCCCGGTCCTCTGGCCACAAGCCCGCCTCGGGCGCCAGCTCGGCCAGATATTCGATGATCGCCAGCGAATCCCATACCCGCATGTCGCCATGGATGAGCAGGGGCACCTTGCCGCTCGGCGAATAATCGCCGATGCGGTCTCTGAATTCCGGCGTGTCCAGCGGCAGAACGACCTCCTCGAACGCGAGCCCAGACGCATTTGCGGCGACGCCGGCGCGCATGGACCAGGAGGAGTAGTTCTTGTTGCCGATGACGAGGGTGAGTTCCGCCATGGCAGGAACGACTATCGGGTCGGGACCGGGGCGCCCTCGCCGCGGTAATCGTAGAAGCCGCGTCCGGCCTTGCGGCCGAGCCATCCGGCTTCGACATATTTCACGAGCAGCGGACAGGGCCGGTATTTGGAATCAGCCAGACCGTCATAGAGCACCTGCATGATCGACAGGCAGGTGTCCAGACCGATGAAGTCAGCGAGCTGCAGGGGGCCCATGGGGTGGTTGGCGCCAAGCCGCATGGCGGTATCGATCGCTTCCACAGAGCCGACGCCTTCATAGAGGGTGTAGACCGCCTCGTTGATCATCGGCATCAGGATGCGGTTGACGATGAAGGCCGGGAAGTCCTCGGCATTGGCGGTGATCTTGCCGAGCTTGAGGGCGAATTCCTTGACCGACTGAAAGGTCTCTTCATCGGTGGCGATGCCTCGGATCAACTCGACGAGCTGCATCACCGGCACCGGATTCATGAAATGCATGCCGATGAACTTTTCCGGGCGCGCGGTGCGCGATGCCAGCCGGGTGATCGAGATCGACGAGGTGTTGCTGCCGATAATGGCCTCTTCCTTGATCAGCGGGCAAAGATCGGTGAAGATCTTGGACTTCACCTCTTCGTTTTCGGTCGCCGCTTCGAGGACCAGGTCCGCCTCGCCGAGATCTGCAAGCCCGGGAACCAAAGTGATGCGTTCCAGGGCCGCCTTTTTCTGATCTTCCGTGATGAGCTCACGGTGGATCTGGCGATCCATGTTGCGTTCGATCGTCTCGAGGCCCTTTTTGAGGGCTTCGGGCGAGATATCGGTCATCATCACGTCGAAACCGGACAGCGCGCAGACATGGGCGATGCCGTTGCCCATTTGGCCCGCGCCGATGATGCCAATAGACTGAATCATAATAACTTCCTACAGGGCCTGTTCGAGCTCGGGTACGGCCTCGAACAGGTCGGCCACCAGACCGTAGTCGGCGACCTGGAAAATGGGCGCCTCCTCGTCCTTGTTGATGGCAACGATGATCTTGGAATCCTTCATGCCGGCGAGATGCTGGATGGCGCCGGAGATGCCGACGGCGATATAGAGCTCGGGCGCGACGATCTTGCCGGTCTGGCCGACCTGATAGTCGTTCGGCACGAAGCCCGCGTCGACTGCCGCCCGGCTCGCGCCGACGGCGGCGCCGAGCTTGTCGGCGACCTTTTCGATCAGGTGGAAGTTCTCGCCCGAGCCCATGCCGCGGCCGCCGGAGATGATGATCTTGGCGGACGTCAGTTCGGGCCGCTCCGACTCCGAAAGCTCGGCGCGCACGAACTCGCTCTTGGCGCGCTGTTCGGCGGCCGGGATATTCTCGATAGCGGCCGACCCACCCTCGGCCGGCGCGGAATCGAAGGCGGTACCGCGCACGGTGATCACCTTTTTGGCGTCCGCCGACTTGACCGTCGCAATCGCATTGCCCGCATAGATGGGCCGTTCGAAGGTGTCTTCGGAAACGATCGCGGTGATGTCGGAAATCTGCGCCACGTCCAGCTTGGCCGCGACCCGGGGCATGATGTTTTTGCCCGTCGTCGTCGCCGGCGCCAGGATGGCGTCGTAACCGTTGGCGAGGCCGACCATCAGCGGCGACAGCGCCTCGGCCAGCGGATGCGCATAGGCCGCATCGTCGGCATGCAGCACCTTGGCAATGCCGTCGATCTTGGCAGCCGCTTCGGCAACCGCGCCGGAGCCCGAGCCAGCCACGAGGACGTGTACATCGCCGGGCAGGGCCTTGGCGGCGGTGACGGTGTGATACGTCGCTTCCTTGAGCGCCGCGTTGTCGTGTTCGGCTAAAACCAGGCTCGTCATTTTAGATGACCCCCTCGCCTTTGAGTTTCTCGACCAGCTCGCCGACGCTCTCCACCTTGATCCCGGCCTCGCGCTTCGGCGGCTCGGTGACCTTCTGGGTCGTCAGCCGCGGCGTCATATCGACGCCGTAGTCCTCCGGCGTCTTCTCGTCGATGGGCTTGCGCTTGGCCTTCATGATGTTAGGCAGCGAGGCGTAGCGCGGCTCGTTCAGCCTGAGATCGGTCGTGATCACCGCCGGCAGTCCGAGCTTCACCGTCTCCAGCCCGCCGTCGATCTCGCGGGTCACTTCCACCGAGCCGTCGGCCGGCACGACCTCGGAGGCGAAGGTGCCCTGCGGCCAGGCCAGAAGCGCGGCCAGCATCTGGCCCGTCTGGTTGCAGTCGTCGTCGATGGCCTGCTTGCCCAGGATCACCAAGTCGGGCTTTTCCTCCTCGACAATGGCTTTCAGGATCTTCGCCACGGCCAGGGCCTCGGTCTCGCCATCATGTTTGACCAGGATGCCGCGGTCGGCGCCCATGGCCAGCCCGGTGCGGATGGTCTCCTGAGCCTGTTGCGGGCCGACCGACACGACGACGATTTCGTCGGCCTTGCCCGCTTCGACCATGCGAATCGCCTCTTCAACGGCGATTTCGTCGAACGGGTTCATGGACATCTTGACGTTGGCAAGCTCAACGCCGGTTTCATCCGACTTGACGCGGACCTTGACGTTGTAGTCAACGACCCGCTTGACGGGGACCAGGAGTTTCATGGCGTTTCCGAGATCAGAGCAGTTTCAGCGTTTGTTCCAGGCGTTTCTTGGCGCTTTGCGACCCGCAGCGACTGACCGTTAGACCACGGGCATCTGGCCGAATCAACAGTCTGCCGTTGCTGCACCGCAGCAAAGCCGGCAACAGGTACCCGATTGTCCGGACAACGTCAATGGGCAGGGC
>JAKSBY010000540.1 GCA_022360855.1 Sphingomonadales bacterium
CCCGGCGACCGGGATCGCCGTCGCCATCTCCGCATAGCACAGACCGATCAGCAGAATGACCACGCCGGCGGCGGCGAAGGCGAGCACGGCCCCGCCGGGCCCGGCCGCACTCAACCAGAACCCCAGAACCGTGATCCAGCCCACGCCGATGATCGAGCCGAACGCCAGCGCGAACAGTTGCGGCAGCGTCACTTCCTTTTTCAGCCTTGCCGGCGTCGCGTCAGCTCTCATGGGCCGGCTCCGCTTTCTCATCCAGCAACTCGACAAAGGCGTCCATGAAGCGGTCCACATGCTCCTCGGTGGCGATCAGCGGCGGGCGGATTTTCAGCACGTTGTCATGCTTGCCCGTCGAACTGATCAGGATTTTCCGATCGCGCAGCCCGTTGACCAGGTGCCGCGCCGCCGCGCGGTCGGGCGTTCCCGCGTCCCGGTCCGCCACGACCTCGACGCCAAGAAACAGGCCGGCCCCCCGCACCTCGCCAAGGCGCCGCGCGCCAAGCGAGCGCAGGCAGTCCTTGAGATATCCACCCACCGATTTTGCGTTCGCCATCAGGCCCTCGTCCTGGAGGACATCGAGCACCGCAAGACCGTTGGCCGCCGCCACCGAATTGCCGGCGAAGGTATTGAAGTATCTGGAGGTCTCGCCAAACCCGTCGACCACGTCCGCGTGAGCGACCAGGCCCGCCATGGGATAGCCGTTGCCCATGGGCTTGCCGAGCGTGGCGATGTCAGGGATCACGCCGTGGCGCTCGAAACCCCACATGGCATCGCCGGTGCGGGCAAAACCGGGCTGCACCTCATCCGCAATGAACAGACCGCCCGCGTCGCGGATTGCGTCAACCGCGCCGGACAGAAAGCCCGGCGGGTCCGCGTAGATACCGTCGCTGGAAAACAGACTGTCGACCAGCAGCGCCGCCGGCCGGATGCCATGGCGCAACAAGTCCTCGGCCGCGGCGGTCACATGCTGTTTGAACATTTCGCCCACGTCGCCTGCCGTCCGCGCCGCCGCCGGGGCGGGCACCGTGCGAACATTGGGGTGCAACGGAACCGAGGGCCCGAGATTGGGCGACAGTCCCGCGACCAGATGGGACGTTCCGTGATAGGCGTATTCGGTGACGATGAAACCGTCGCCGCCGGTGGCATGGCGCGCAATGCGGCAGGCCAGATCATTCGCCTCGCTGCCCGAGCATGTGAATATCGCCTGGCCGCGCGGAATGGGAACCAGCCCGGTCAGGAGCTCCGCATACTCGATGATGGCATCGTGGAGATAGCGCGTGTTGGTGCACAGCGTCGCGGCCTGACGCGTCATGGCGTCGACGACGCGCGGGTGGCAATGGCCCAGCGACGCGACGTTGTTGTAGAAATCGAGATACGCCTCGCCATCCACGTCATAAAGCCAGACACCCTCGCCGCGCACGAAATGCACCGGTCTGGCATAGGACAGACGATAGGCGGGCCCCATCGCGCGGCCGCGACGGTCGATGCGTTTCTGGGCCTCCGGGCCGAGAACCGCTTCGCCGGGGACATAGCGATTGGGCGTGGTATCGTGTTTCATCTACGCCACCATGCCGCATGCCGATCGCACCCGATCGGCCAAGTGGCCCGCGTCGCATTCCGAGAGAAGACGAAGCCCGCTCCAGGCCGCCGGATTATTGCGCAGAATATAGGCACGGTTTTCCGGAAACAGGGTCGCCCGCCAATGGGTCACCAGGATTGTCGTCATAAAGCGGGCGATGACGAGGCCCGGCAAAACCTCGATATCTTCTTCACGAAGCGGGAAACAGCGGTGGTATCCGGACGCCAAAGCCGTCAGAACAGCCGAGGGGTCGCGCCTGCCGCGAATGTGGTAGGAGCACGCCACGGCCAGCTCGTTGACGGCGGGCGCGACGACGCTGTCGCCAAAATCGAAAAGCCCGCAAATCACATCAGGATTACGCGGCGACACCAGCACATTGTTGAGATTGGCGTCGTTGTGAATGACCTGCCGCCGAAGCCCCGCGAGTTTCGGCTTCAGGACCGTCGCGAATCGGTCGAATTGCCGCTCGATCAGAAGACGCTGAGACGGCGTTGGAATGCAGCGGATAAGGTCCGCAAGCCTGTCGACACGGGCGGAGTCCCAGACCAACGAGAATTCCATGTCCGGGTGCTGAAAGCCCTCCAGCGCCTTATCGAGCCGGCCGAGGCGCGCACCGATGCCCGACAACGGATGGCGCTCCTCGGCGACCGCACTGAGCGGCACGCCGTCGAGATAGGTGAGCAGCCGGGCAATATTGTGTGACGACCCGCCGCAACGCACCGATGTTTGATGCTCTCCGTCAACGGTCGGCACCAGTTTCGGCACCGGCAGATCCGGGGCATGAGTGGCCAAATGGGCGAGAACAGCGGAGTTGAATACCGTCCGCGCGCCCGGCTCGGCGTCGTTGGAGATCTTGAGGATGTATTTGGCGTCGTCCGCGACGACCAGAAAGTTGGCGTCGCGCTCCGAATGAAGGGGGCTGACCTTCGCACTCAATCCGTAATGCGTGGCCAGCAAAGCCTCGGCTTCGGACTCATCGAGTCTCGGTGGCGGCGACATGAAGAGATCCCCGCGCGGGATCGCAGCCCAGTCTTCCTTCTTACGCCTTGCGGCCCCGGCGACGGACGCCGCGGGTGTTTTCTCGACCGTTGCCACACCGTCTTCCCGCAAGATCGTTGAGCCTAATGCGCTGGAACGGTGTATTTTAGCCGGGCTTGCGAGAATCGGTCTTTGAATTGCCCCGCGCATCAAAGACAATATTCGGTCGGAGCATAGTCTGACGAAAGGAAGTTTTTTCCACCTCAGACGCGCGGCAGCGACACGACCGACCAACAAGGACACGAAACGTTGAACACCCGAGACAGAGACTTCGACGCGTTCGATCTCAAGATCATCAAAACGCTCGGAGACCGAGGCCATATCAAAAACACCGACCTGGCCAACGCCGTCGGCCTGTCGCCGAGCGCGTGCCACCAGCGAACCGTGCGCCTGAGGAAGGCCGGCGTGCTGAAGGGGTTTTCGGCCGATTTCGATATCTCGAAGATCATGCCGTGCATTCGCGTCATGACGCTCGTGATGCTGGAACGACAGTCCGCGAACGAGTTTCAGCGCATGAATGAAAAAATCCGCGCAACGCCGGAGATCGTTCGGGCGCACCGCATCAGCGGTGACTTCGATTACGCGCTCGAAACGCTGGCCCCGGATTTCGACAGCTATCGCGTGATGATCGAGCGCCTGCTGGAAGGAGATGTCGCCATCAGGCAATACCAATCCAGAATCATGCAGGAAGTCGTCAAATCCGAGAGCCCCAGCAGCGTTCTCAATATAGAGTGATGCGCCTCCGCTCGGATGCGTCTCGGCCCAGCCGGACCTGCCTTCTACGACCGCTTGCGAAACCATACGACACACCCGGAAACCAGGCCGGCCAGGACGGCAAGCCCCGCGCACAGCACGATCATACGGCCGAGCCAGCCCAGGGCTTTGCCTGAATGAAGAGGATACTGCCATGCCAGAAAGGCGTCCCCGGCGCTGCCTTCCGCCTGATGCCGGTCCGACACGACGCGGCCATCCATGACGCCTACAAACGTCCATCGACGGCCTTCTTCGTAGATGTCGCGGCGGTCGAAGGAATAGACCCACAGGAGCCCCTTATCGGGGAGCTGGCGAATGCGATCGATTCCGGCGCCCTTCGTTGTCGCCTGTGTCGCGCTCACGGCGCGGTCAAATGCCGAAGGGGGCGCATGCACAGGCTCGGGCAGGCTCCGGGCTTCGGAATAGTGATGCGGCGTAACGGGCGAGAAAAAAGAGACGGCGGCGCTGAACGTACCGCTCCATTGAAAGGACAGTCCGGTCAAAGCGGCAATCAGTGTCACCGGCAACAGCCAGAGCCCGGCCGATCGATGCAAGTCATAAAACAGGGCGATGCCGGTCGCGCCTTTTCGGATGCGAAAGCTCTTTCTCCAGAACTTCAGGCGCGGGAATGCGAGAAAGACGCCCACCGCCTGCATGCCAAGCCACAGGACCGCCACCAGCCCCAAAAACCATAACATGGGGTCGCCAAGGAGAAAGTTGCGATGGAGCTGATAGATCGCGCCGGGCAAATGTCGACGGTCGAGCTTCGCTTCGCCGTAGCCGCGATCTCCGATAACGGTTCCCGTATAGGGATCGACAAATACCTCCCTCCAGCCCGCATACGCTGTCTCGGCGTCCTTGCGCGGCCGGAGTTGGAGTCTTGCCGATTCGTCAGGTCCGTTCGGCAAATCAAGCTCGAAGACATAGGCGCCCGGATAGGCGGCAGTTGCCGCGGAAACCAGCGCGGCGGGCATCAGCGAGGCGTCCCCCGGTTCTACGGAATAGAGGTCCTGATTCAAAAAATGATCCAGTTCATCGTAAAAGACGAGAACCACGCCCGAGCAGGCCAACGCAAAAAGCCAGAAGGCCAAAAACAGCCCCGTCCAGCGGTGCACGCGTGCCACTAGCGGGCGAATTCTTCTCGACCTCAAGCCGTTCAAGGGTCGTCCAGCCCACGTGTCCCTATTCGCCTTCGGACACGTTCTTCAGCCAAAAAGAACGCGGACGCGAAAGCGGTTCGGGCCAGACCTGGTCCAGCGTATCGTCGTCATAGACGCGGCCATTTTTGACGACGAACCTTATGTCGCGGGTGTTTTCGATGTTGGCCAGCGGATTGGCGTTAAGCACGACGAAATCCGCGAACTTGCCGCGCTCGATCGAACCCAGGTCCGCCTCAACGCCGATCGCCTCGGCGCCGGACAGGGTTGCCGTGCGCAACGCCTCGATAGGCGTCATGCCGGCGAGGACGAACGACCATATTTCCAGATGAAACATCAGCCCGTCCGAGTGCGAACCGGCGGTGACCAGACCGCCGGCCCGGGCGATCTGCACCGCATCCGCGCCCTGGGCGAGAAAGCCGTCAACGAAATCATGCTCGGGAATCACAACGTTTTTCAATCGCCGGACGACGAAAGCCCGATAGGCGCGATCGATATAGGCGAGTTGCTTTTCATCGGTCAGCTCGTCCATTCGTTTGCGATGATAGAGAAAGCCGCCGGCGCCGGTGCGCGGCCCAACCAGCACGGGGTCGTAAGCCATTCCGGAGAATGCGAACAGCGTTATCGCGTCCTTGCGCAGCGGTGCATATGCAAATGAATGCTCGTGGCCCGTCGCGCCGTCGACCGCCGCCGTCAACGCCAGATACAGGCCCCCCGTGCCTTCAAAGACCACACCCAGACCGGTTTCCCGCGCGGCCTCGACGAGCCACTGCCGTGCCACACGGTGCGGCTGGCCGTATTCCTTGATCGTATTGGTGCCCAGCGCCCTGCGGCGGCGCACCACGGCCAGCGCGGTCTCGTAGCTGTCGATCCATTCGTTGTGGGCGGACTGAAATCCCGTGACCTGAGAACCGGCGCCCAGGTAGCGAGGCCCCAGCACCTGCCCCGTCTCGATGAGTTCCGCCAGTGCGAATGACGGCGCGGTGACCGAGGCGGGGTCCTGAACCGTCGTCACACCATAGGCAAGATCGGACAGAAGACCGCGGCTCTGTTGTGGCAGGATTTCGGATGTCCAGCCGTAAATCGGATGGGCGTGAATATCAACGAAACCGGGAACTATGGTCGCCCCGGTTACGTCGATCCGCGTCGCCTTGGAGGGAATGCGCACCGAGCCGGACGGGCCGACGGCGCGGATACGGTTGTTCCGCACCACGATGTCGCCGCGCTCGATGACGTCGCCCCGTTCACCCGCCATGGTGACGATCCGCGCACCAATGAAGGCAACGGTTCCGCGCGGGTTATTACGCGGCGCCTTCAGCTTGATCGCCACGCTCGCCGGCTCGGCCTCCGCCGCATCGAGATCGGCTGCGAAAAATCTGTTCGCATACCCCCACACAACCGTCGATTCATCCGCCCAAGCCACGGAATGCGCGCCTGAACGGGTCAGCCGGCGGACATCGGACAGAAGGGTCTTCGGCCTGGTCCCATCTTCACCGGCTTGCGGCATATCCGCAACGTAGATCGCGTCGTGGACCTGAAGGGCAACACGCGCGCCGTCCGGCGAAACCGCCGCCCGCTCCAGCCAATCGAGCGCCAGATGCCCGCGCGGGTCGCCGCCATCGAGGTCGACCGATATCAGACGGCGCCCGGCCGTTCCCATGTGCACGACAAAATAGATGCGGGCGCCGTCCGCCGAAAATTCCGGCGCCGCCATCGCGCCCTTCAACTCGAACAGCGTTTTCTCCGACGATCCGTCGAGAGGGGCCAGGCGGACCGCGACCGGAGTCGTGTCCAACATTCTTCCAGGCTGAAAGTCCTCCTCGGCGACGGCGGAATAGACCAGTATCCGGCCATCGGGCGAAAAGGCCGGATTTGAGTATACGCCGGGCTCCTTCGTCAGCCGGCGCGGAGCGCCACCGACCAGCGGCATAACCCAGACATGCCCACCCTCCAGCTTGTGCCAGGTGGTGAACGCGATACTGGTGCCGTCCGGCGACCAGGCCGGCGCATATTCGAACACCGCGTCCGGATCAAAGGCGGACGGCGCGATCGACCCGCCCGTGAGGAGTTCCGACCGACCGGTTGCCGGATCGGCGGTCCAGATTCTGCCAAGAGCCTGAAACGCCAATCGGGTTCCGTCCGGCGACCGCCGGTGCCAGCGCAGGACTTTCGGCCCAAACGGTCGGTCGTCGATGCGCCAACGCGGCTTGACCTGCTCGGACAGGGTCAGGTCGACGTCGGCGACGAACGGAATCCGCCGCGTCGCGCCGGACGCCACGTCGACTTCAACGATAAAGCCATCCTTGGCGATCACCAGCGCTTTCGAATCCGACGTCCAGCCATAGCCGGGCAAAAGATCGTTCATCATTCGGCTGCCCAGCGCATCGCGCGTGATGCCGCTGACAAGACGGCGTTCTTCGCCGGTTTCCAGATCGCGCAGCCACAGGTTGGTGCCGCCACCTTCGCGGCGCCCGAACGCCAGCAAGGTACCGTCCGGCGACGGTTCGGGCCTGAACGCGCCGTTGTAGCCTTCGGTGAGCTGCTCGAACTGAGCGTCACCGCCGAGAACAAGCGACAAAATCTGCGTCGCGGGATGCGCCCGCCCGCCGACCTGCAGCTTACCGACCTGTCCGGCCAGGTAGAGAACACCGCCGTCCGGCGACACGCTTGGCCCGCTCGGCGCCAGACCGGCGACCTGAAAACGGCCCAGCTGCTTGTAGGCGAGGTCCCGCTCGCCGCTGATGAGCACCGTCTTGGCGCCGTCTGCGATGCGGTAGCGCAGGATTTGCCAGGGGCCTTTGTAGTTGTACGAGCCACGCGACAATTTCTGGCGCGCGATAAGGCTGGCGCCGTCGGGCGCCCAGACGGGACTGCTGAGCCCCTCATATGGCTCCTTCGATACCTGCCGCAGATCGGTTCCATCCGGATTGACGGTCCAGATGTTCTGCGCCCCGCCGCGATCGGAGATGAAGGCGATCCGCGCGCCATCAGGAGCGAAGCGCGGCTCGATGTCCCAGGCGCCGCCCCGCGTGATCGGCCGTGCCTGACCGCCGGCCCGCGACAAGACGTATAAATCTCCCAACAGGTCGAAAACGATGGTCTCGCCGTCCGGCGAAACCGACAGCGACATCCAGGTGCCCTCGGTTGTCGCAAAAGTCAGCCGGCGGGGCTTGCCCTTGGGCTCATCCACACGCCAGACGGTCGAAACCTCCTCCGCCGCCTGAGCACCAGCCAGCATCGGCTGCACCGGCGCCGCAATGAAAAACGCCGACACGGCGCCGATGATCGCGGGTTTAAGACTCTTCATCATGCTGGCGGATCTTCTCTTCAATGAAGCAACGGGGAGGGACAAGCGCCGCTCCCCGTTGCCCGTGCATCCAAGACCTAATTCGTGTTCACGCTCACCCGCACCCCGAAAACCCGCGGATGCGGATCGACCAGCGTCGCGCCGCGAATGCCGGTGAAATAGTTCTCGTCGAACAGATTCTCCGCAAACGCGACGACGCGGAAATTTTCG
>JAKSBY010000046.1 GCA_022360855.1 Sphingomonadales bacterium
CACCCGCTTGACCTCGGGAAAGGCTTCGCGAAAGACTTGGTCGGCCTGCGCCCGGTAGGCCTCGGCGCCCTCCTGATACTTCCAGGTCTGCAAGACGGACTGAGCCGCCGCGCCGATAACCACCAGCAGCGCCAGCGCCGCGGCGATGCGCCATGCCGAAAGCGTCTCCTTGAGCGGCGGGCGCGGCGTATAGGCGCCCTGCAGCAGATTGACCGGCGCCCGGTCCGCCAGGCCCTCATAATAAAGTCCGAGCAACTCCCGGTCGGTCACGCGCAGAGCATCGGCCTCGATCTCATCGCGGCCTCCCAGGATTCGGGCGGCGAGGTCGGTCTCGACGCTGAACCCGCCAGCTTCTCCGCCGGCGATGACCCGGGCGCCAAGGTCGACCAGGACGCGGCCATCGTCGGGCCCGGCGACTGCCTCGAAATCGGCGATCAGGCGATCGGCCTTGAGGCCCGTCTCGGCCAGCAGGCCGGTCCAGGTGTCCATCTTGGTCTTGGACACGACCGCGACCGGGCGCCGGCCATCTCCGCCCGCCGGGCCCATGGCGAAATGCAGCCCGTCCAGCTCCACCGCCACATCGTCTTCCAAGAGATAAGGCAGCGCGGCGCGAGCCTGTGCGTCCGAACGCGCCGGGATCTCGACCCGGCGCATCAGTACGTCGCCGCCGGGTACGACGGCCCAGACCTGATCGGCGCGGTCGGCCGGCACGTCCGCCAGCGCCCGGCCCGAGGCAGTCAGACCGTCTGCGAACAAACCCCAGAGGACCGGATCACCGGGCATAGCCGGCAGGGCGATGACGAGGGTGCCGCTCACGTGACACCCCCGAACTGCCGCGAGACCAGGACAGGCTTGCCGTCGGCCCGCCGGCGGAACAGCGAGGTCAGCGCGAAATAGGCGTCGCCGTAAAACACCTCCGCCTGGAGCGTGACATAGGTCGTCTCCAGGGAAATTTGGGCGTCGATCTCTTCCGTCCGCGGGATATCGCGCATCTCCTCGGTGGCCCAGAACGCCTCGATGGTAGCGAAGCCGCCCTCGGGCCGGACCGAGAGGACGCGCCGGGCGTCCTCCAGGCTCAGCGCCTCGCCGACGGCCATGCTCAACAGCGGTGCCTGCTCCTCGGTGAGCGTATTGATGTTGATCGTCGTGCGCGCCGTCGTCGGCAGCGCGCAGACATAGGGTGCGATGGCTTGATAGGTGGCGAGTTCGTAGCCGCGCACGGCACGCAGCTCGCTCGTGTCGGCCATCAGGGTCCCGCCGGTGCGGTAGGGCGGCGAAAGCCGGGCATAGTGATAGTCCTCGGCGCCCCGGTTCATGGGCTGGCTGTCGCTGTCGATCCAGTCGGCGAGCGTGTTGCCGAGCGCCCGGTGGCGTTGCTCGCGGATCTCGATGAGCGACAGCAGACGGGCGTACTGGTCGAGCGCCTCGGGCCGCGCCCTGTAGCGGCCGCCGTCGGTACGTACCACCAGGCTGTTCACGTTGAAGCAGTTGGAGCCGTCCAGGAGGCGTCCGCCCATGGCGCCGGCGGCAATATCGAAGCGCTGGCCGCGGCCGATGGCCGAATTGAGACGCTTGCCGTCCTCGCGTTCGATCATCGCGCGGGCGTATTCCTCCGCGCCGAGCGCGTACCAGAAGGCCTGCGCATTGGCCTCCGCGGCGGTGGAGCGGCGGATGCCGAAGCGGATATCGTCGACGAGAGCGACCGCCGTCACCGACATGACCGCGACGATAACCAATACCGCCAGCAGGATCGCGCCCCGCTCCCCGTTTCGGTGGATATGCCTGTCTCTCGTCATGTCACCGCCGGGGTCATGAAGAGTTGCCGGATCTCGCCGAAGCCCTCGATTTCGGCCTCGATGGCAACGACCTTGGGCAGGCCGATGCCGCGCTCGGAGACCGACTGCCAGCTATCGGACCACTGCACGCCGTCGAAGAACGCAATCGAGAACGACGTAACCCCGGTCAGGACCGGGCGCAACTGTTCCGGCGTGTCCGCGGCCGCATCGACGCGCGCCCGGGAGCGGCGCAGCAGAACGCCGTCCTCCAGTGCATACTCCACATATTGCAGCGTGCTGCGGTCCTCGGCCGCATAGGGATTGTCCCAGCCCGAGCGGACGAAGGCCAGGACCGGCGCCTTGCCGCGCGCCGCGCCGCCGCGAAACGCCACCCCGCCGCCAAGGGGCCCGCGCGCCGGCCGCTCGACCAATTGCCCGAGATCGCTTTTCAGGACGGCGCGGGCGAGCTGGAAGGTCTTGAGCCGCTCGACCACGGCCGCCGAGCGTTCCTTAGCCTCGAGCCCGAAGGTCAGGACGAGCACGCCCGCCGCCGAGATGATGCCGAAGATGAACAGCGCCACCAGCATCTCCACCAAGGTGAACCCGCCCTGCCCCTTCATTGCAGGCTCCTGAAGGCGGTCAGCGAGGCGACCTCGCCCTCGTCCCCGAGCTCGACCGAGATTTCGACGCGCCGGAGGTCGGCATCGTCAGTGGCGAAGACGGTCTCGGACCAAGCCCATGCGCGCCCCGCCATGCGCACCTCACCGCGGCGGACGCCCAAGCCCGGCGCCTGCCTGGCGCTCATTAACTCGATCATGCGATTTTCCGCGACGACGCCGGCCAGGGCGCGCGCCTCCAACCGACCGACCGTCTGCGCGCTCTCACCTTTGAGATTTAGGAGCGCCATCGCCGCAATGCTGAACACGCTGAGCGACACGAGCACTTCGGCCAAGGTGAAGCCACCTTCGTTTCGCCTACGGCGGCTTCGACTCGTCATTGCGAGCGGAGCGAAGCAATCTCGACGCCGCCGAGCTCCGCCCCTCTTGTCATGCCCGTGGAAACGGGCATCCAGACCTGCCTCGACATGGATTCCCGCTTGCGCGGGAATGACGAAGTGGGCCGCGAGATTGCCGCGTCGCTGGCGCTCCTCGCAATGACGGCCAGATGTCTCAGCCATCGCGGCGCTCCTCGAAGGTGATCGTACCGGCGGCATCGCCGGTGATGCGGAACTCCTCGTCCGCGTCCGACAGAATCACCGAAAAGGGCGTGGCCGCGCCGATGGGCTCGAAGCGGATGGCCGGGATGATACGGTCGGGCCGGTCCTTTGAGCCAGCAAGGTTGTCGAGCGCGGTCCCCTCACGCTCGATAAAGACCGCCGTGCCGTCGCTCCAGCGCGCCGGCGCGAAGGACGAATCCCGGCCCATCGCAAGCCAACGGCCACGACGGTAGCGGTAGAAGCCGTAGTCGGCCTCGGAGACGGTGACCCCGACGATCTCGCCGGTCATGACGCTCTCCTGCGCCGCCAGCTCCATGCGCGCGGCAAAGGCGAGCGCCTCGTCATGCAGGCCCGAGCGGCTCTCGGGCAGCGACAGCACCACCGAGCCCGCGGTCAGGCCCATGATGAACACCACCACGAGGATCTCGGTGAGGGTATAGCCCGCGGATCTATTGCCAGTTGCCGACATCGGCATTCAGTTCCTCGCCGCCGAGCTGGCCGTCGGCGCCCAATGAGTAGACGTCGAAGACACTGTGCTCGCCCGGATAAACATATTGATAGGGATTACCCCAGGGGTCGTCGGGCAGCCGGCGCACATAGCCGTCCTGACGGTAGCGGGCCGGCCGCCTCAGCCCCTCCGGCGGAGTCACCAGCGCCTCCAGCCCCTCCTCGACCGAAGGGAAGGACAGGTTGTCCATGCGATACATCTCCAGCGCCTTTTCCAGGAGCTGGATATCGGCCCGCGCCTTTTCCACCATGGCGCGGTCCTGGCTCGGCAGAACGTTGATGACCACCACCGTCGTCAACAGCCCGATGATCACGATCACGACCATGATCTCGACCAGGGTAAAGCCCGCCTCCGCGTCGCGTCCGGCGGGGCCTTTGATAAGGTTTTTCGGGAGCAGTTTCATGGGAATCTTCCGCATTCAGAAAAGCGCCAGGGTGTTGAGCTGCAGGACCGGCAGCAGGATGGCAAGAACGATGGTGGCGACCACGCCGCCCATGACGATGATGATCGCGGGCTCGAGCAGGCTCAAGGTTGCCGTGGTCACATCCTCGAATTCGCGTTCCAGATAGTCGGCGGCCTTCGAAAGCATATGATCGAGCCGGCCGCTGTTCTCGCCGCTGGCCGCCATATAGGTGACGAGCGGCGGGAACGCCTTGGACCGCCTGAGCGCCGCGGAGAGGCTGGCGCCTTCCGAGACCAGGGTCGCCGCCTCGGCCACTGCATCCTTCAGGATGCGGTTGTGCATCACGCTTCTCGCCGCGTTGAGCCCGTCGAGCACGGTGGCGCCGCTGGCGATAAGGGTTTCCAGAGTGCGCGCCAGCCGGGCGGCGTGGATCTCGCGGACCAGACGGCCGACAAACGGCACTTTGAGAACCGCGCGGTCGACCCGCATGCGGAAGCCTTCATGCTTCAGGGCGCGCAGGAAGACGACGACGGCAAGCGCCAGTATCGCCGCCACCGCAAGCCCGTAATCCGCCGCAAAGGCCGAGACCGCGATCAGGAGCTCGGTGAGCGCCGGCAGGTCCTGGCCCAGGCTGGAGAACTGATCGACCACCTTGGGCACGACGAAGGTGACGAGCGCGGCGACCACAGCGGTCGCGACGACTGCGAGAAAGACGGGATAGGTCAGCGCCGTCGTCACCTTGGAGCGCAGGCGCTGGCTCTTCTCCAGATGATCGGCGAGCCGCTCCAGCACCGGACCGAGATTGCCCGAGGTCTCACCGGCCGCGACCATGGAGCGGTAGAGCGGGCTGAAAGTGGCGCTCTCTTCCGCCAGGGCCTCCGACAGCCGATACCCCTCCATGACCCGCGCGCGCACCGAGAGCAGAACGCGTTTCGCCGCCTGCTTCTCGATCTGCAGGGCCATGGTCTGCAACGCCTCCTCCACCGGCGCGGCCGCCGAAACCAGGGTGGCGAGCTGGCGCGTCAAAAGCGAGACGTCCTTCGCCGAAAGCCCGGAGCGGAGCCATTTCGGCAGCGCCGCCGAGGCCTGCTTCTTTTGCGAGGTCGGCGCGACATGGACCGGGAACAGCTTCTTGCGCCGCAGCTCGCGGCGCGCCAATCGCGGCGTATCGGCGGAAACCACGCCGCGCAGGCGGCGGCCGGCGCTGTCCAGCGCTTCGTATTCAAACGCCGCCATCGCTGCCTCCGGCCGGCCGGCAGACCCGCACGACCTCTTCGACCGACGTCACGCCGGTCAGCGCCAGCCGCGCGCCCGCTTGGCTCAACGTTTCGGCGTTGCGGAAAGCGACCTCGGACAACTCCTGCTCCGAGGCGTCGTCGTGGATCATGCGCCTGAGCTCGTCATCGACCGCGACCATCTCATAGAGCCCGATACGGCCCTGATAGCCGGTCTGGTTGCACGCGGCGCAGCCCTCGGCGCGGAAGATCGCCGCGGGCGCGTCAGGCTCCAGACCGAGCACCCGGCGCTCGCCGGCATGGGGCTCGGCGGGCACGCGGCAGCTCGTACACAGCCGGCGCACCAGCCGCTGCGCCAGAATCGCCTTCACGGTGGAGGCCAAGAGGAACGGCTCCACCCCCATGTCGCGCAGCCGCGTGATCGCGGCCACCGCATCGTTGGTGTGTACGGTTGAGAGCACCAGATGGCCGGTGAGGCTCGCCTGCACGGCGATCTGCGCGGTCTCCACATCGCGGATCTCGCCGACCATGACTACGTCCGGGTCCTGCCGCAGGATAGCGCGCAGGCCGGCGGCAAACGTCATCCCCACCTTGGCGTTGACCTGGGTCTGGCCGACCCCGTCGAGGGCGTATTCCACCGGGTCCTCGACGGTCAGGATGTTGCGCGAGCCCTCATTGAGCAGGCTGATGCCGGCATAGAGCGTGGTGGTCTTGCCCGAGCCCGTCGGGCCGGTCACCAGGATGATGCCGTTGGGCTCGGCGAGCGCGGCGCGAAAGCGCTCCTGCAACTCGGCGGACATGCCGAGATCGTCGATGTTGAAGCGGCCCTGGTCCTTGTCCAGGAGCCGCAGCACCACCCGCTCGCCATGGCGCGACGGCAGGGTCGAGACGCGGACGTCGACGGCCTTGCCGGCGACCGAAAGCGAGATGCGGCCATCCTGCGGCACGCGCTTCTCGGCGATGTCGAGCCGGGCCATCACCTTGATGCGCGAGACCAGGAGCGGCGCCAGGCGCGCCGGCAGGGCGACGATCTCCTGCAGCACGCCATCGACCCTGAGCCGCACCGAGAGCTTGGCCTCGAACGGCTCGACATGGATATCGGACGCCTTAAGCTTGAGCGCCTCGGCGATCAGGCCGTTGATCAGCCTGATGATCGGCGCGTCATTGTCGGTGTCCAGGAGGTCGGCGGTCTTGGGCATGTCCTGGATCAGGCTGAAGAGATCGTCTTCGCGTTCCAGATCGTCGGCGATGTCGACCGAAGAAAGCCCCGCCGCCGTGTAGGTCTCGGAGAGCCGCTTGTCGAATTCGGTCTGGGTGAGCGGGCGGATCACCAGCGGCACGCCGAGCGCGCGCCGGGCCTCGATCAGCGCCTCGGGCGGCGCGTCCTCGCGCGCGCCGACATGCGCGCGCTCGCCAAGCTCCAGGAGAACCAGTCCGTTCTCCTTGGCAAAGCTATAGTTCAGCGTTGGCGCAGCCTGTTCGTGCATGGTGGCAACGGCGTCTAATTATCCTGCTTGCCCGAAGTCTCCGTGCCCGACTGACTATCCGACGGCGTCCTGCCGCCCAGGGTGCTTCTGACGAAATCGTCCAGGCGCGTCCCTTGGCCGCCGTTTTGCAGCAGATCCTCGGCCTGGATGTAGTTATATTTCAGGTTTGTTACAGTTCGGAGATCGTCAACATTGCGCACGATCCTCGGCCTCAGGAAAACCATGAGGTTGTTTTTGATCCGCGATCTCGCATTGCTCTGAAAGAGCTTGCCCAAGCCCGGAATGTCGCCCAGGAGCGGCACTTTTTCGAGTGAAATCTGCTCGTCGTCCTGGATCAGGCCGCCGAGCACGATGATCTCGCCGTCGTCCACCGTGACCGTGGTTTCGATCTCGCGCTTGGAGATGATGAGCTCGGAAAAGTCGAGGCTGACCGGCCCGACGATGGCGGAGACCTCCTGGCGAATGTAGAGCCGGACGATATCGCCTTCGCTGATCTGTGGCCTGACGTCGAGCTGGATTCCGACATTCTGGCGCTCGATGGTGCGGAACGGGTTGGTGTTGTCGCTGCCCAGCGCCTCGCCGGTGGTGATCGGGATCTCCTGGCCGACGATGATCGAGGCGGCTTCGTTGTCCAGGGTCATGATCGACGGCGTCGACAGGACGTTGGAGTCGACGTCCCGCTCAAGCGCGTTGACGATGACGCCAAACAAGGTACCGCCGTCGGTGATGCCCGCGAAGCCGGCGAGCGCGCCATTGGCGCCGACGATGGAATCGATCGCCGCCTGCTGAAGATTGTCGAGCGCGTCGCTGTCGCCGGTCTGCTCGCGGCCGACGATCAGGGCGCCGGTTGCGGCCAGAATATTGGGCGCTGAATTGGAGAAATTGGTCGCCGTGAACGGCACCTCGCTGCCGTCGGAGCCGGAGAGCACGAATTGCAGGCCCAATTCCCGTGCGGCGGTGTCGGAGATCTCGACGATGATCGCTTCGACCAGAACCTGCGCACGGCGCACATCGAGCTGCTGGATCACCGCCTCCAGCGCCTGCTGGCGTTCCGGATCCGCGGCGATGATCAGCGAGTTCGTCCCCTTGTCGAAGGTGATGTTGACGCGCCGGTCGGCGTTCTGGGACGGGCCGTCCTCGCCCGGTGCGATGATCGAGCCCGAGAGCCGCTCCAGGATCGGCGCCAGTTCCTCGGCCGCGGCGTGGCGCAGATAGATGACGCGGATGTCATTGCGTGTCTCGTTGCGCGCATCGAGCGCCTCGATCACCGGCACGATCCGGGCAATCACGGCCGGATCGCCCCTCAGGATCAGCGTGTTGCTGCTCTGCACCGGCACCACCGAGAAGCGCCGGGAGCGCCGGTTCTCATCACCCGGCTGTCCGCCAAGCTCGAGGACCACCCGGGCCATCTCGTCTGCCGAGGTGTTCTCGAGAACTATGGTGTGGATTTCCGACTGGTCCGCGTCGACCTTGGCGATGACGTCGCGAATACGCGCCATATTGCTCTCGTAGTCGACGACGATGACGATATTGCTGTCCCGCGTGTTGACCGCCACGCCCTCGGGGTGGACCATCGGCTTTAGCATGTTGGCGACAGTAGGCGCATCAGCGATCTTGAGCCGGAACACCTCGGTCACCCAGGTGTCCGCGGTCGTGCCGTTGAGGCCGACGGGCCCGGCATCCTGGGCCGCGGCTTCTTCAGGTACGATGCGATAGGCGCCCGAAGAGGTGGAAACTGCTGTGAAGCCGTTGGCGCGCAGGGTCGACAGGAAGACCTGGAAGACCGCCTCCGGACCGATTGCGTCGCGCGAGATCACGGTGACGTTGCCGCGCACCCGCGGATCGATAATGAACACCCGGCCCGTCAGCATCGACACATCGTCGACGAACGCGCGGATGTCGGCGTCCCTCAGATTCAATACCTGTTCTTGAGCACTGCTAAGTGTCGCAAAAAGGCTGACATAGGCTGCGAGGGCGAAGGCAATCGCGCACGCAGCGGATTTCGTTATTGTATTTTCCATTTTTAATCGTCCAGCTGGACATTGAGAGTCTTTTTCTCTCCACCCCTTTCGAGTTCAATGGTCAAGCGATCGGCGGATTTGAGCCGTTTCCCCAATTCGGCCGCCCGTTCGATGCTGGTAAGCTGCGTCCCGTTCACCGCAAGCACGACGTCACCCGGCCGAAAGCCGGCCTGGGCAAAGACAGCGTGCGCACCCGCCGCCTCGACAAAAAACCCGTCGACCGTGGCGCCGGAGAGCCGCGGCTTGAAGCGCAGCATGCGGAAGATGTCCTCGGGATCGGCGTCGAGCTCGGTGATCGGAAGAGCCGCCAGCGCCGTCGCCTGCGCGCCGGGCACGGATCGTAGCGACGATTGCAGCGCGGGCGCAACCGGCGTAATCCTGGCCTGCTGCCGCCGCGCGCGATCGGGATCGAGGAACAGGCTTTCGCGGATCCCGGTCCGCGAAATCTCGACCCGGTCATGGTAGATGCCGAGCACCCTCGCGCCCGGCACGATCTCATCGTCGACGGTGAACAGCGCCTGGCGCTTGTCGGGTGTTTGGATGATCGCGCTGCCGGCCCTCGAATCGGTTCCGGCGCGCACGCCGACGAGCTTCAGCGCCAGGGTTGTTTCCGGCGCCACCGCGGCGGAATTGACAATCGCGGTCTCGACCTTCAGTTCAGGATGAAACGGGTCGATCAACGCCAGGCGACGATAATCGGTGCCGGTATCGGGCGCGGCGTAGACCGCCGCCTGCGCCATGCCGCCCGTCTTGGACGCCCCGCCCGGCGGCTCGGCCAAAGTCCATGCCAGAGTGGCGCCGACATAAGCCAGCGCCAGCACGAGCCCGGATTCGGCAATGCCGATCCATCGCCGCGACGATGCCGCTCCCTTCAGCCTATGCAAATCGATCCGAGCCATTTGCTGCCATGCCCGCGGGCCAGGCGCATCCCCCTAATATTTAGCCTTTACGCCGAATGAGATTGTACGGCCGATCGAGTAGTTTTCAACGATCAGGCCTCCCTGGGTCAGCGAGAAGTCATCGCCAATGAGATTATCGGCCTCGAAACTGAACTCCCAGATGCCGCCGAAAATCTCGAACTCCCGCGCGTAGGTCACACCCAACAGAATCGGCGGAGTCTCGAAAATATCGGGCGCACCGAGAATGCCGACATCCTGGATTCGCTTGCCGGTATAATTGAGGACGATCGCGGCGCGCTCGCCCTTCTCGAAGTCCTCGTAGCCGAATTGGAAGTTGGCCAGGAATTTCGACTGGCCCTGCAGCCGCCGGGTCGTGTTGGTGACGATCGCGGCCAAACGTCCGGAGATGGTCGTCTCGGCGTCGATGAAGGCACCATTGGCCTTCACGAAGAAGTCCTTTGTTTGGATCCACTCCCAGTCAAACCAATCGTAGAACGGCAGGTGTTTTTCGACCTCCGCCTCGACACCGATCAGCCTGGCGTCGTCGCCGTTGATGAAGGTACGCGTGACCTGGTCGCCGTCGAACACAAAGCTTCGCTCGATCGGATTGGTCATATCCTTGTAGAAGAAGCCGACAGTGACGAATTCGCCGGAGCCGAAGTACCACTCCCACCGCGCGTCGTAGTTGTCGATTTCCGTGATCGTCAGCGTCGGATTGCCGAAGACCGGCGCACCCCGCTCGGGATCCAGGAATTCGGCAAACGACAGTTCACGCAGAGACGGCCGGCCCAAGGTCTGACTGAAGGCGACCCGGAGCTGCATGTTGTTGGCGAATTCCCAGGTCAAGGTGGCCGCCGGCAGCAGGGTCTCCGAATCCAGAGTCGTGCGGATCGGATCGCCCGGCTCGAGTTGGCCGCCCGAAGGATTGACGAAGACAACCGTGTCGGGGAATGTCGCGGGCGAGACGATCGGATTGGACCGGAACGCATTGTTGACGATATGCTGGGAATCCTCTCCGCGCAGACCCGCCGCGACGCGTACCGTCGGAAACAACTGCACATCGATCCCGGCAAAACCCTGAAGATTGGTGATCTCGCCGTCAAACACGTCCGAGACTACCGAGGTTTCGATCAGCCTGATCCCGCCCGGTCCGATATTGGCCGGCGTAAAGATCTGCTCGGGAATCAGCCGCAGCAGTTCACGGTTGGTGCCGCCCGGGAACAGAAAGCGGAACGACCGGGAAACGGCCTCACGTTCTTTATAGAAGTAAGAAATGCCGAGCTTGAGGTCGACCGGAATATCCCCGATCGTCAGCTGCTGGGTGACGTCGAGGCCAACGTCGAGAATCATGTCGTCAAGCGCGCTCCACGAGGTCTCCGCCGAGTCGGTATCGAGAAGGAACGCAGTTTCTCCGCCGACGAGGGTGCCGAGTTCGTACTCGGTTTCACGCCTGAGAGGCGCTTCGCGGGTCGACTCCGAATAGGCGGTGTACCATTCGACGATGGTCTCGCCGAACACGCCCCCGTCTGAAAAGTTGAAGAGATGCTCGCCCGAAAGCTGGTTGACCCAGGTCTGCTGCTCGACCCAATCGATACGGCTCCTGGTTCGGATGGCGTCTTCCGAAGGGATAAAGCCCTTTTCGATCTCGCCCTCACGCGTGGATTTGCGCAGCACCAGCGTATCGAACTTCAAGGTGTGATCGATATCGATCTCCAGGCCGACAGACAGAATGCCGTTCAGGAAGATGTCCCATTGGGTACTTCTGAAGCCGCAGTCGTCACCGGCGCCCTCTTCGAGCTCGCAGGCCTCGGGGCTCAGCCGGTCGTTGAGGTTGACCTCGTTGCCGACCGTGACCGTGTTGCGTTCGCCGAAACGGTTGGAGAAGTCGCTGTCGTAGGAGACAACGGCAAGAATGCCGAGCGCCTGACCGTCGCCAAACTCGAACCGGTCGCCGAAGGAAAAGTCGATGCCGACATTCGGCGCGTTGGGCTCGCCGTCGATGGACCAGACATTCGGAAGTTCCTCGGCCGCGGATTCGAGCTGCTCGGGCGTCAACTGCGTGCCGATTTCCCTCAGCGGCGTCTGCGCGATCAACTCGGGCAGATCGCGGAAACCGTCATCGAAGCCGAGAATATCGAGATCGCCTCCCTTGTAGGCGAGGCCCTGTTTTCCGGTGCTCTCGAAATCCACCTCCACCGAAGCGCCGAGGCTGACGAAGCCCTCATCGGGCAGCGAGGCGGTGCGCATCTCGATGACGCCGCCGCCGAATTCCGACGGAAACTCCGGCGAGTAGGTCTTTTGCACCAGAACACTGCTCAGGAACGATGCCGGGAAAATGTCCAGCGGCACGACGCGCTGCAACGGCAGCGGGCTCGGCAGCTCGGCGCCGTTCAGAAGCGCTTTCGAGTAGCGTTCGCCAAGACCGCGCACATAGACGAAGCCGTCGCCGACCAGGCTGAGACCGGTAACGCGGCGCAGCGCGGTGGCGGCGCTGGAATCGCCCGTAATGGCGAAGTCTTCAGCGTCGAGCAGGCTGGAGATTTCCGAGGTCGCGCGCTTTTCGTCGGGAATGAACCGCCCGGTAACGACGACCTGTTCGATGGGCAACTGGCTCGCCGCCTGGTCCTGCTCTTGATCGTCTTGCGCTCGTGCGACTGTCGGGGCGGCCAATGCCGTGGAAGCCAGGATAGCCGCCTTAAAGGCTGCGTGAATCGCTTTCATTCTTTTCCACCTTAAAAGGGATGAACCTCAAAAAGGACGAGCGCCGCGGTGAGCGTTGACGTGTTCATCAGGCTCACCGCGGCATCCCCTTTACGGCTACTGGTCCAGGAAGACCGTCCAACCTTGCGTGAAGTCCTCTCCGGCGCTAGGCACCGCCCCGATGAAGTCGGCGGCTTCGAAGAAGGGATCGATCGTCGTCGGGTCGGTGGCGGTGACGCTGTTTTCGGTAGCGCCGTTCACGTAGAACTTGCCGCCGCCGACGGGCGGTCCGAGCGTGTTGGTGGCGCCAAGCGAATTGTTGGCACCCGCCGTCAACCAGTCGGTGATGTCGAAGGAATCGGTGCCTTCCTCGTCAGCATCGCCGCCGAGGCAGTCAAACAGCACCGATCCGATCCTGAGGTCGGCGCCCGCCGCGGTGGACGAGGCCGAGTCCGCCTGATCGAAGGTCAACGTATCGTCGAGGTCCAGGCACTCGTCGGTGAAGTCGGCGACGACGATGTTGAAGTACTGGCCGCCGGAACCCTCGCGGATCAGCATGCCGATGTCGCCGATGGCGCTATCGCCGGCACCGACCATGGTGACGTTCGAGAAGTTGGGCCGTGCGACCGGCGAGAAGCCGTTATTGTCGTCGAGATTGTCGCCTTCGAAGCCCTGGTCGGATTCGAGCTGGTTTTCGTTCTGCACGATGACCACGAACTGCACGTTGCCGTTCCAGCCCTGGGTCCAGTCGACCGAGTCGTCGTCGGCGCCGGTCACCACGACGTGTTTCGCGTTGACCGTGCCGCCGAAGAACTCGACGCCGTCGTCGGCATTGTTGTGAACCTGAATGAAGTCCACCTCCGTGCCATTGCCGACGCCCTGGAAGGCGATGCCGTTGAGCTCGTTGTCCTGCTCGATCTCGAAGCCGGCGAACAATACGCGGGTGAAGAAGAGCTGGCCGGAGTCGTCGGTGGTCGAGTTGCCGCCGTAGAGGCCCGACGAGCCTTCGCCGTTTGCCTCGCAGAAGGGCGGTGCGCCGTCGCAGGTGTTGATCGGCGCGCGGCCGTTGATCACCAGCCCACCCCAGGTCCCGGAATCGGTGTTGACGTTCAGGGTGTCCGGATTGGGGCCGGTCATCGTAACCGGCGCTTCACGCGTGCCGTTGGAGAAGATGCGGGAGCCACGGGAGATCACCAGGATCGAGTCCGTGCCTTCGCCGATCAGCCGCACGCCGGCGTCGATGGTCAGACTGACCTGAGCCGCGCCGGCAAGCGGGGCCGACGCGTCGCCACCGGCATCCTCGCCGATAAACACGATATCGCGGATGAAGTAGTCGAGCCCGGATACCAAGGTCAGGTCTTCGGTGATCGTGCCCTCCAGGATACACCCGGTGCCGTCACCGGTTGCGGTGACGCCGCTCACCGCCGGGCATGACGGCGGCGGATTGATGCCGAAGGTCCAGCCCAGGGTCCAGTTGCCGTCGACCGGGTCGAAGGCCCCGTCGTTGGGGACTGCGCCGATAAAGTCGACCGCATCGAAGAAGCTGTCGGAGCTGGCCGCGTCAAACGGCGTGACCCCGTTTTCCGCCGCACCGTTGATGAAGCCGCCGCTCAAGGAGCTTGCCGCGACCGTGTTGTTGTCGCCGGCCAGGAACCAGTCGGACAGATCGAACGGATCGGTGCCTTCCTCGTCGGTGGCGGCGTTACAGTCGAAGAGGTTCGAGATAATGCGCAGATCGGCGCCCGCCGCGCTCGACGAAGACGGGTCCGCCTGGTCGAAGGTGGCGGTGTCATCGAGGTCGAGACATTCGTCGGTAAAGTCGGTGACCACGATGTTGTAGTACTGGCCGGCCGACCCCTCGCGGATCAGCATGCCGATATCGCCGATGCCGTCGTCGCGCGCGCCGACCAGCGTGAAGTTGGAGATCATCGGATTGGCGCGCGGCAGGAAGTTGTTGTTGTCGTCGAGGTTGTCGCCTTCGAAGCCCTGATCGGATTCGAGCTGCAATGGGTTTTGCAGGACGACGCCAAACTGCAGCTTGCCGGTCCAGCCTTGCGTCCAGTCGACCGAGTCGTCGTCGGCGCCGGTGATCACGATATGCTTGGCATTGACCGTGCCGCCGAAAAACTCGACGCCGTCGTCCGCATTGTTGTGAACCTGGATGAAGTCGACGTCGGTACCGCTGCCGACGCCCTGGAAGGCGATGCCGTTGAGCTCGTTGTCCTGCTCGATCTCGAAGCCGGCGTAGCGCACCTGCACGAATTCCAAAGTGCCGGAATCGTCGGTCGCCGAATTGCCGCCATAAAGACCCGATGAGCCTTCGCCGTTCGCTTCGCAGAAGGGCGGGGCGTTGTCGCAGGTGTTGATCGGCGCCCGGCCGTTGATCACGAGGCCGCCCCATTCGCCGCTGTTGGGATCGGTCGTCGCCGGGCCCGTATGCGCGGCGCGCGCGGTGCGGCCGAAATTGGTGGCAAAGCCGATGTCTTCGGCGCTGGTGAATACGATCGGCTCGTTGGCCGTTCCGTCCGCGTTGATCATCGAACCGCGGGAGATGACCAGGATCGAGTCCGTATCCTGACCGTAGATCACGGTGCCGGGCTCGATGGTCAACGTCGCGGTCGAGCCGCCCGTCGGGCTGCCGGCGTCGCCGCCGACGTCCTCACCGATGAAGACGATGCCGTCGAGCGTGTAGGTGTTTTCGTTGGTCAGGGTGACGTCCTGGGTAATCGTGCCGGAGAGTTCGCAGTGGGTCTCCGCCGCGCCGCCGCCGTCGGGAGTGACCGAAAGATCGGTCGTGCCTGTCGGGCAGTCGCCGGCGCTGCCGCCGCCGGTTGTACCGCCGGTGGTGCCACCCGTCGTTCCGCC
>JAKSBY010000554.1 GCA_022360855.1 Sphingomonadales bacterium
AGGTCGACATGCGCGAGCACGCCATCCACGGCGGCAAGCATCGCAGGCACGATGTCTGACTTCAGCCGCATCATCAGCACCTGACATTCGGGATCGCCGAAGCGGCAGTTGTATTCGATGAGCTTGGGGCCCGTGGCCGTGATCATCAGCCCGGCATAGAGCACGCCCTGATATGGTGCGCCTTCCTCGGCCATGGCGGCCACGGTCGGGCAAATGATCTCCGCCATCACCTGCTCGCACAGCTCCGGCGTCATCACCGGAGCCGGCGAGTAGGCGCCCATGCCTCCGGTATTCGGGCCGGTATCGCCGTCACCGACCCGCTTGTGGTCCTGCGCCGTGGCCAGCGGCAGGGCGGTCTCCCCGTCGACGATGGCGAAGAAGCTCGCCTCCTCGCCCTCGAGGAACTCTTCGATCACCAGCTCGGCGCCGGCAGCGCCGAAGCGCCCGTCGAGGATCTCGTCCGCCGCCCGTTCTGCCTCATCGACAGTCTCGGCGATGATTACGCCCTTGCCGGCGGCGAGCCCGTCGGCCTTGACCACGATCGGCGCGCCGTGTTCGCGGATATAGGCCTTGGCGGGTTCTGCTTCGGTGAAGCGGCCGAAGGCGGCGGTGGGGATACCGTAGCGTTGGCAGAGCTCCTTGGTGAAGCCCTTGGAGCCCTCCAATTGCGCCGCCCGGGCACTCGGACCAAAGGCCCTGATGCCGGCCTCGGCCAAGTCATCGGCGAGACCCGCGACCAGCGGCGCCTCGGGCCCGATCACCACGAGGCCGATCTCGTTGGCGCGGCAGAAGGCGATTACCGCGTCTGCATCGTCCACCTCCAATGCGACACAGTCGGCCAGGCTTTCCATGCCGCCATTGCCCGGCGCGGCGTAGAGCCGGTCGCATTCCGGCGAGGCGGCGATGGCCCAGGCCAGCGCGTGCTCCCGTCCGCCGGAGCCGATGAGGAGAATATTCAAGCCCGTCCCTCGTTCATTCGCCAACGCCGCCGTTGTAACACAGGCGGCGCTCTTGACAAGCCGGGGCGCCGGCCTACAAGTCGCCGCATGACCCCACCCTCCGAGCCCGCCAGCAACATCGCCGAATATTCGGTCAGCGAGCTTTCCGCCGCGCTCAAAAAGACGGTGGAGACCGCCTATGGCTGGGTGCGTGTCCGGGGCGAGCTTTCGGGCGTCAAGCGCGCCGCCTCGGGCCATCTCTATATGTCCCTGAAAGACGAAAACGCGGTGCTCGACGGGGTGTGCTGGCGCGGCGTCGCCTCGCGGCTCAATTTCCGCCCCGAGGACGGGCTCGAGATCGTCGCCACCGGCAAGCTGACCACCTATCCCGGCCGCTCCAAGTACCAGATCGTGATCGAGCAGATGGCGCCGGCCGGCGTCGGTGCGCTGATGGCGCTTTTGGAAGAGCGCCGCAAGAAGCTCGCCGCCGAGGGCCTGTTCGCCGAGGAGCGGAAGCAGCCGCTGCCCTATCTGCCGACGACCATCGGCGTGATCACCTCGCCGACGGGCGCGGTGATCCGCGATATCCTGCACCGCCTC
>JAKSBY010000664.1 GCA_022360855.1 Sphingomonadales bacterium
CCTCGAGGGGATCGTCCGAATCGACCAGCTCGAGATGCGCCTTGCCGCCGCCGAAGAGCTGGGTGAACAGCCGCCGAAAATGCTCATCGATGGTGGCGAACGCCGCAAGCATGCGCTCGCGCCCCTCGCGATTGAGGCTCGATATGCCTTGGCGGAGGCGCGCGATGGCGGCTTCGAGATCGCTGCGCTCGTTCTGCATCGTCTCGATCTGCTCTTCCAGCTCGGTCGCCTCCTGCTCGGCCCGCAAATTCACCGCACCGATATTCTCGCGCTCGCGGATCAAACGCTGGAGCTTGATGTCGACGGCTTCGGGATCCGGCAGCATCTCGCCCTGGGGCGGCAGCTCCGCAATCGTGTGCGCTTCCTCCGGCGACACGCCAAGCCGCTCGGAAATCTGCGTCGCGGCATGCTCTTCGGCTTGGCTCGCCTGCGCGACGATCCCTTCATGGCGCGCCGCAGCCTCGCGGGCCTCGGCGACCGCGTTCTCGGCCGCTTTGAGCGCCTTGGAGGTTGCCGTTGCCTGCTCCTCTGCAGCGGCCAACGCGTCCGCGACGACACGCCGCTCGCCTTCCTGCGTCTCGATCGCGCCAAGCAGCTTCTGCCGCCGCTCGCCGAGTGCTGCGGGCTGGGCGTCGAGCTCCGTCCGCTCCGTCTCGGCCTCGGTTCGGCGCTTCGCGAGCTCGGCCAAGCGCTGCCGGGCGCTGCCGCCCCGGCTCTTCCAGCTCTCGCCTTCCCGCGCCAGCTCCGCCAAGCGCGCGCTGCGGTCCGCGGCATCCCGCGCGATCCGATCATGACGCCTGGCCCGATCCTCATAGCTCTCGCGGAGGCCTGCCAGAGCGGTCCGCAACTGCTCGAATTCGGCATCGCTGGCCGAGGTCGGCGGAATTGCGTCGAGCGCTTCGCGCGCCGTCGCGGCGGCGCTCGTCGCATCGCTGTTCTCGCGTTCGAGGCGTGCGAGCGTCTCGGCGAGCCCGGCAAGCCGCGAGCGTGACGTCGCGAGCTCCGTCTCGGCGCTGGCGCGGGCGTCGCGGGCGGTCCGCAAGGTATCGCCGGCCTCATCGGCCGCGGCGCGCGCCTTCTCCCAATCCGCCTCGGCCGATTTCCGCGCCTCGCTCGCCTCATCGGCCGCCTTCTCGGCGCTTTGCTTGCGGCGCTCGGCCTCGACGCATTCATCGACGAGGCGGGTCAGCCGGTTACGCGCCTTGAGACGCCTGATCGCGGCGGTCGGGGCATTGGCGGCAACGGTGTAGCCGTCCCAGCGCCAGAGCGCGCCGTCCTTGCTGACCAACCGCTGCCCGCAGCGGAGCAATCCCTGCAACCGGGGGCCATCGCCTGCCGGCACGACGACGCCGATTTGCGCGAGCCGCGCTTTGAGCGCGCTCGGCGCACGAACCACGTCGGCCAGCGACTGCACGCCATCCGGGAGCGACGCGCCGTCTTGCGCCGCCTCCAGCTCGCGCCAATGGACCGGTGCTTCCTCGCTGGTGCTCGCCTGAAGATCGTCGCCGAGCGCCGCGCCAACCGCCGCTTCATAGCCGCTATCGACCTCAACCCGATCCCAAACCGGTTGGCCGCCTTCGGATTCCGGGCTCGCCAGCAATTCAGAGAGCGCCGTCCGCTCGGCCTCGCGTCGCGCGAGCTCGGCCTCGGC
>JAKSBY010000539.1 GCA_022360855.1 Sphingomonadales bacterium
CTGACCCTGGAAGATCTCAAGATCGTCATCGACTGCGCCAACGGCGCCGCCTACAAGGTCGCGCCGACGGTGTTTTGGGAGCTCGGCGCGGAAGTGGTGGCCGTCGGGAAATCGCCGAACGGCTTCAACATCAACCAGGGCTGCGGCTCGACCGCGCCGGAGTTCATGTGCGAGCAGGTGGTGGCACACAACGCCGATGTCGGGATCGCGCTCGACGGCGATGCGGATCGCATGCTGCTGGCGGACGAAAATGGCCGGCTGGTCGACGGTGACCAGCTGATGGCCCTGATTTCGCGGTCCTGGTCCGAGCGGCAACAGCTCAGAGGCGGCGGTCTGGTCACCACGGTGATGTCGAATCTCGGTCTCGAGCGCTATTTGGCCGGGCTTGGGCTCGACATGCCGCGTACCAAGGTCGGTGACCGCTACGTGGTGGAGCATATGCGCCGCTACGGCTACAATCTCGGCGGCGAGCAGTCGGGCCACATCATCCTCAATGACTTCTGCACCACCGGCGACGGTCTGATCGCCGGGCTGCAGGTGCTTGCCGTTCTTGCCGAGGCGGACAGGCCCGCTTCGGAGGTTTGCGCCCTGTTCGAGCCGGTGCCGCAGCTCCTCAAGAATGTTCGCTATAGCGGCGATAGTCCCCTGGACGCGCCGTCGGTCAAGGAAGCCATATCGGACGGCGAGGGCCGGCTCGGCGAGTCGGGCCGGCTGGTCATCCGCCCGTCGGGCACCGAGCCGGTCATCCGCGTCATGGCCGAGGGCGACGACGAAGGGCTCGTTGCCCGCGTCGTCGACGATATCTGCGAAACCGTCAGGGCCGCCGTTTGACGGAAGTGGGGCAGGGACGGGTTCTCATCGTTGCCGGCTCCGATTCAGGCGGCGGCGCCGGCATCCAGGCCGACATCAAGACGGTTACCGCGCTCGGCGGCTATGCCATGACCGCGATCACGGCTGTGACCGTGCAGGACACGACGCGGGTTCACGCCGTCCACGCCATACCGCCCGAGATCGTCTCACGGCAGATGCGTGTGGTGCTCGCGGATATCGGCGCCGACTGCATCAAGACCGGCATGCTGCACGATGAGACGGTCATCGAGGCCGTGGCGGCGGTCATCGAAGATGGTGCAGCAGACGTCCCCCTCGTTGTCGATCCGGTCATGGTCGCGACCTCGGGCGACCGGCTGTTGCGCGAAGACGCGGAACGGGCGCTGAAGACGCGGCTGCTGCCGCTGGCCACCTTGATCACCCCAAATCTGGCGGAGGCCGAAGCCTTGCTTGGCGAGCCCGTCGCCGGCCGTGACACCATGACGTCGGCGGCCGCGCGGCTGCGCGAACTGGGCCCTGCGGCCGTGCTGGTGACCGGCGGCGATGGCGAGCGAGACAATATCGTCGACGTGTTGGCCACGGAATCGGGCGTCGAGGTCTTCGCCTCACCCCGCCTCGACAGCCGCAACACCCACGGCACCGGCTGCACCCTGGCCAGCGCCATCGCCACCGGTCTGGCGAAAGGCAAGCCGCTTCACGATGCCGTCCAAACGGCCCGCGCCTATGTCCACGAAGCCATCCGCACCGCGCCCGACTTGGGCAAAGGGCATGGGCCCTTGCACCATGGATGGGTGCTCGAATAGGAAATATACAAAAACTTGTATATTTATACAAAAACAAATATAGTGAAAAAATAAGTGGCGCGGTCCGTGATCCGAAAGAGGTCATATGGGTTGGACCATCGCGAAAGGACCTAAAGTCCTTTCCCAGGCCCGTTCAGCGCGCGACCGGTATCGCGCTCTATTTTGCCCAACTCGGCACTGTGCACCCGAATGCAAAGCCGATGAAAGGATTCCGGCCCAAGGTGATGGAGATCGCCATACGCCATGATACGGATACCTACCGCGCCATCTATACGGTGCAGCTTGGTGAGAGAGTTTATGTGCTGCACGCTTTTCAGAAGAAAGCGAAAAAGGGCATCGCAACCCCGAAGGCCGAGATTGCCGTTATTCGTGAGCGCTTGAAAGCAGCCCTGAAGGAGCATCGGGAAAGGCAGAATTGATCATGACGCAAAAGGACGAAATTCAATTTGAGAAGGGATCGGGCAATGTGTTTGCCGATCTCGGATTTGCCGATCCTGAAAAGGAACAGCTCAAGGCGCATCTGGCTTTTGAGATTCACCGTGTGCTCAAGGAAAAGAAGTGGACCCAGCGCAAGATCGGCGAGGTTCTCGGGATCGCGCAGCCGCATGTGTCGGACCTGATGCGCGCGCAGCCCACCAAATTCTCCGTCAACAGGCTGATGGGTTTTCTTACGAAGCTGGATCAGGATGTTGAAATCCGAGTGCGGCCAAAGGCCGGGCGTGAGGCACAGATCACGGTGCAACCGAGGTAATCAGTTCAGCCTGCCGATTGGATTTCAGCCTGGATTTCGACAGCCGCCGCCTCGGGGTCCTCCGCCTGGGTGATCGGTCGGCCGACGACGAGGTAGTCGGCGCCGGCCTGGATAGCGGCGGCGGGAGTGGCGATGCGGGCCTGATCGTCGGTTGACGCGCCCGCCGGGCGGATGCCGGGGCAGACCAGCAGGCAGTCCTTGCCGACGATGCTGCGTATGTCCTTGGCCTCCTGGGCCGAGCAGATCAGCCCATCGGCGCCGAGCACGACCGCGGTTTCGGCCCGCCTGGCGGTGACATAGGCGAGGCTGAGCCCGATCCCCATCTCCTCCAGGTCTTCCGGCGCCATGCTGGTCAGCACGGTCACGGCAAGGATCCTCAGATCGGCATCGGCGCGCCCGGTAACCGCCGCGCGGACCACGCTGCGCTCCGCATGGACGGTGAGGAAATCCGCGCCAAGCGCAAGGATGCTCTGGACGGCGCTCTCAACCGTGTTGGGGATGTCGTAGAGCTTGGCGTCCAGAAAAACGCGCTTGCCGGCGGCCTTGAGTTCACGCACCAAGTCCAGCCCGCCGGCATAGATGAGCTGCTTGCCGATCTTGTAGAAGCGCACCGAATCGCCGAGGCGGCCGATGAGTTCCCGGGCGGCCTCGACCGTCGCCACGTCGAGCGCGACGATCAGCCGTTCGTCGGGCGGGATTTCTGCTCTGTCGATGGGCGCCATGGCTGAGTGTCTACCGCACCCGCCGGCCGCGGTCACCCGCAATCGCAAGAAAATTCCGCTTTTGCTGCAATGCAAAAATTATCGGTTGACTTCGGCCTCCCGATCCTTACTTTCCGCGGCGGGCCACGTCCCCCCAACGGGATGCGCCTCTCTGGAAGGAGAGAAGACATGAAACCGACCGTTCGTCCCGAGCGGCCCCATTTTTCTTCGGGGCCGTGCGCCAAGCGACCCGGCTGGGCGCTTGAAAACCTGTCAGACGCGGCCTTGGGCCGCTCCCACCGATCCAAGCTCGGCAAGGCCAAGCTCAAACAGGCCATCGACGAAACCCGCGCGCTCCTTGGGGTGCCCGAGGACTACCGCATCGGTATCGTGCCGGCGTCGGACACCGGCGCCGTGGAGATGGCGCTGTGGTCCCTGCTTGGCGCCCGGCCCGTGGACATGCTCGCCTGGGAGAGCTTCGGCAAGGGCTGGGTCACCGATGTGATCAAGCAGCTCAAGCTGGCCGATGCCCGCGTGCTGGAAGCCGACTATGGTGAGATCCCGGACCTGTCTCAGACAAGCCCGGACCACGATATCGTCTTCACCTGGAACGGCACGACCTCGGGCGCCCGCGTGCCCGACGGCGACTGGATCGCCGACGACCGCGCCGGGCTCACCATCTGCGATGCCACGTCGGCCGCCTTTGCCATGCCGCTGCCCTGGGCCAAGCTCGATGTCGTCACCTATTCCTGGCAGAAGGTGATGGGCGGTGAGGCCGCGCACGGCATGCTGATCCTGAGCCCGCGCGCCGTGGAGCGGTTGCAAAGCTATACGCCGCCCTGGCCACTGCCGAAGATCTTCCGCCTGACCAAGGGCGGCGCGCTGATCGAGGGCGTCTTCGCGGGCGCCACCATCAACACGCCCTCCATGCTCTGCGTGGAGGACTATCTCGACGCGCTCGCCTGGGGCCGTGCGGTCGGCGGGCTCTCCGGGCTGATCGGCCGCGCCGATGCCAATCTCGCCGTGCTCGAGCGCTGGGTCGCTGAGACCGATTGGATCGACTTCCTGGTCGCCGACCCGGCGATCCGCTCTTCCACCTCGGTCTGCCTCAGGATCGTCGATCCCGCGGCGCCCGACGGGGCGGCGAAGGCCATGTCCGCGCTGCTCGAAGAGGAGGGCGTGGCGTATGACATCAACGGCTACCGTGACGCACCGCCCGGCTTAAGAGTCTGGTGCGGCGCCACGGTGGACGCCGGCGATGTCGAAGCCCTGACGTCGTGGCTCGACTGGGCGTACTTAAATATTAAAGAAAGTTCCTAAGCCTTTCCGGTTAAAAAGGAAATTCAGATGGTCAAGGTCTTGATCTCAGACAAGATGAGTCCCAAGGCGGCGGAGATCTTCCGTGGCCGCGGCGTCGATGTAGACGAAAAGCCCGGCCTCTCCAAGGACGAGCTGATCGCCATTATCGGTGGCTATGACGGCCTCGCCGTGCGCTCCGCGACCAAGGTCACGCCGGATGTGCTCGAGGCCGCCACGAACCTCAAGGTGATCGGCCGCGCCGGCATCGGCGTCGACAATATCGACGTGGCCGCGGCCACCAACAAGGGCGTGGTGGTGATGAACACGCCCTTCGGCAACTCCATCACCACGGCCGAGCACGCCATCGCCATGCTGCTCGCTCTGGCGCGGCAGATCCCGGAGGCCAACGCCTCCACCCAGGCGGGCAAGTGGGAGAAGTCCCGCTTCATGGGGGTCGAGCTGTTCGGCAAGACCCTCGGCATCATCGGCTGCGGCAATATCGGCTCCATCGTCGCCGAACGCGCCCAGGGCCTCGCCATGAAGGTGATCGCCTACGACCCCTTCCTGACCCAGGAGCGGGCGCAGGAGCTCGGCGTGGAGAAGGTGGAACTGGACGGGCTCTTCGCCCGCGCCGACTTCATCTCGCTGCACACGCCGCTGACCGACGCCACGCGGGGCATCATCAGCGCCGAGGCCATCGCCGCGATGAAGGACGGCATCCGCATCATCAACTGCGCACGCGGCGGCCTGGTCGATGAGACGGCGCTCAAGGCGGCGCTCGAATCGGGCAGGGTGGCGGGCGCCGCGCTCGACGTCTTCACCGAGGAGCCGGCCAAGGACAACGCGCTCTTTGGCCTGCCCAATGTGGTGGCGACGCCGCATCTCGGGGCGTCGACCAGCGAGGCGCAGGTCAATGTCGCCATCCAGGTGGCCGAGCAGCTTTCGGACTTCCTCCTGACCGGCGGCATCACCAACGCGCTTAACATGCCGTCTCTGTCGGCGGAAGAGGCGCCCAAGCTCCGGCCCTACATGAAGCTGGCGCAGGAGATCGGCCAGTTCGCTGGCCAACTCACCGAGACCGGCATCCGCCGGGTGATCATCGAGTATGAGGGCGCGGTGGCCGAGCTCAACACAAGGCCACTGAGCGCGGTGGTGCTGGAGGGCCTTCTGAGCCCGTTGATGGACACAGTCAACATGGTCAATGCGCCGATCGTCGCCAAGGAGCGCGCCATTGAGGTTTCCGAAGTCGTGCACGACCGCGTCGGCGACTACCACACCCTGATCAAGCTGACGGTGGAGACGGAACAGCGCAGCCGCTCGGTCTCCGGCACTTTGTTTGCCAATCAGTCGCCGCGCCTCGTTTGCGTGATGGACGTGCAGATCGAGGCCGAGCTCTCGGAAAACATGCTGTTCGTCACCAATGACGACAAACCGGGATTTATCGGCAATCTCGGCACGCTTTTGGGCAACGCCGGCGTCAATATCGCGACCTTCAGCCTCGGCCGCAGCGAGGCCCGGGGCGCCGCGCTGGCGCTGGTTTCGGTAGACGAACCGGTCAATCCGGCACTCCTCGCCAAGGTCGCGTCGCTGCCCCATGTGCGCCAGGCCAAAGCGCTGAGGTTTTAGCTTCATTCGCCGCGGCTTAGCCCGTAAGATCGCGCCGACATGAGCGAGCCAGCCGACAACAGCAGCGACGAATACGCCGCCCGGGCGCTTCTGCCCGAGGGCTTTCGCGACGAGCTGCCGGAGGATGCGGAGCGCAATGCTACCGTCATGCGACAGCTGTTGGACGGCTTTTCGGGCCATGGCTACGAGCGCATCGCGCCGCCTCTGATCGAGTTCGAGGACAGTCTGTTTCAGGGCATCGGTCGGCAGCGCGCCGACACCTCGTTTCGCCTGATGGACCCCTTGTCGCACCGCATGTTGGCTTTGCGGCCGGACATGACGGTGCAGGTCGCGCGCATGGCGACGACGCGTCTGGCCGGCGCGGCGCGTCCCTTGCGGCTCTGCTATGGCGGGCAGGTGGTGCGCACCAAGGGCAGCCAGGTCCGTCCCTGCCGTCAGTTTCCGCAGGCCGGTCTGGAGCTGATCGGGGGGCCGGCCGAGGAGTCCAATCTCGAAATCGTCGCGATCGCCCGCGAGGTCATGACCGACATCGGCATCGACGGGCTCAGCGTCGATCTGACCTATCCGGCGCTCGTGCCCTGCCTGACTCGCGCGCTCGGGCTCGCAGAGGAACAGGCCGCTGCCGCGCGGGAGGCCCTGGCCGCCAAGGATTTCGCCGCGCTCGGCGCCTTCCGGGGTGAGGTTGGCGATCTCCTGCGCGGCATTCTGGGCGCTTCCGGCCCGGCCGAGCGCGCCTTCGAGGTGTTGGCCTCGCTCAAGCTGCCTGACGAGGCGCGCGAGATGGCCGACGAGACGCAGCGCCTCGGCGAACGCCTCAAGCAGGATGTCGCCGGGATCGCGCTCACCGTGGACCCGGGCGACTATCGCGGCTTTGAATACAAGACCGGCATCGGCTTTGCACTGTTTGCCGAGGGCATCGCGAGCGAGCTGGGCCGCGGCGGGCGCTACGAGATCGAGCATCCCGACGGTAAGCTCGAGCCGGCGAGCGGCTTTTCCGTCTATCTCGACAGCCTCGCCGGCGCCTCGAACCGGGAACCGGCGGACGATAAACTTTACCTGCCGTTCGAAATCGAGGCC
>JAKSBY010000804.1 GCA_022360855.1 Sphingomonadales bacterium
GCGTGGATTGAAACACATGAGCCTCATGGCTTCCAAACAGTCTGCTGAGGTCGCTCCCCTCGCGGGAGCGTGGATTGAAACTCCGGCACCGCCGCGACCGGGGCCTGGTCCGGGGGTCGCTCCCCTCGCGGGAGCGTGGATTGAAACACGACCGGTGCGCCGGGCACTCGGAAGTATATCGGTCGCTCCCCTCGCGGGAGCGTGGATTGAAACATCTCGTAAGCGTTCGACAGGTCAAGCAGGCGAAGTCGCTCCCCTCGCGGGAGCGTGGATTGAAACCGTGGCTTCTAGGCTGTCGGCGGATCGCACGGCCGTCGCTCCCCTCGCGGGAGCGTGGATTGAAACTCTCCCAAAGGGACCTAGTAATGAAGGAGACGACCGTCGCTCCCCTCGCGGGAGCGTGGATTGAAACGCCTAGGCCCAGGGTTTTGTCGGCCGAGCAGCGCGCGTCGCTCCCCTCGCGGGAGCGTGGATTGAAACTTCGCAGGCTCCAACCTGGACACCATTTGGGACAGTCGCTCCCCTCGCGGGAGCGTGGATTGAAACCGGGAACCGCGCGATTTGGCTTGGCGTGAGTTCGGTCGCTCCCCTCGCGGGAGCGTGGATTGAAACGGCGATATCGACTTCCGCTATTCGGCGGCGGAGGTCGCTCCCCTCGCGGGAGCGTGGATTGAAACACGCTGTCGTGGTGGAACTTGCACAGGCTCTGCCAAGTCGCTCCCCTCGCGGGAGCGTGGATTGAAACTCCAACCGGGACCTGATCGTGGGCGCCGCTGCCTGTCGCTCCCCTCGCGGGAGCGTGGATTGAAACCCTTAAGGAGTATCTTGATTGGCATGAAACCAATGTCGCTCCCCTCGCGGGAGCGTGGATTGAAACTTTGGCCGCACGCATCAGCCTGGATAGAAATGTTGGTCGCTCCCCTCGCGGGAGCGTGGATTGAAACAGGTATTAGATACATAGTTATGGCTAACGTGAGCGTCGCTCCCCTCGCGGGAGCGTGGATTGAAACACAAGCTCATCGGTAATGATCCTGAAGAACTTCCGTCGCTCCCCTCGCGGGAGCGTGGATTGAAACGCGCCGACCCCGACGAGCAAGCGGTTGGCGCGTGGTCGCTCCCCTCGCGGGAGCGTGGATTGAAACATTTTAACACGCCGACTGCCAACTCCGTGTCCTAGTCGCTCCCCTCGCGGGAGCGTGGATTGAAACTTGAGAGCCGCAAGTAATAAACTCGGATCGCTCGTCGCTCCCCTCGCGGGAGCGTGGATTGAAACTCCAACCTGGACCTGATCGTGAGAGCCGCTGCCGTCGCTCCCCTCGCGGGAGCGTGGATTGAAACAATCAGGGACAGTAAACATGATCTTTGGGGCTCGTCGCTCCCCTCGCGGGAGCGTGGATTGAAACGGTAGGTGGGCGGTCCACCGGCGAGCGTGGCGACAGTCGCTCCCCTCGCGGGAGCGTGGATTGAAACGAACACTTGTGCCTCCCGATGTACTTTGAAGCTGGTCGCTCCCCTCGCGGGAGCGTGGATTGAAACCGGCAGAGGATTCCCCGCCCCATCAGTGATGCCGGTCGCTCCCCTCGCGGGAGCGTGGATTGAAACGCCTGCGCCACCGCTCCGGCGTCGGGAAACGACACGTCGCTCCCCTCGCGGGAGCGTGGATTGAAACTATGTTAAGCATCGTGACCTTGACGGTCGCGCTGGTCGCTCCCCTCGCGGGAGCGTGGATTGAAACGATCCATTCGGCGTCGTGCGCGGCCCGGGCGGCTGTCGCTCCCCTCGCGGGAGCGTGGATTGAAACGACACCAATCAGTCCCGAAAGCCCGACCTCGTCGTCGCTCCCCTCGCGGGAGCGTGGATTGAAACTTGATCAGCTCGATCGTCTCGTGAAAGCGCGGCCGTCGCTCCCCTCGCGGGAGCGTGGATTGAAACCCGCACATGCGAACCTGATCGGTTTTGGAAAGCGGTCGCCACCACAGGAGGGTGTGGATCAGTTCTCACTACATATCAGACAACGCCGATACCCATAACCGAGAATTATGGACGCCGAATTGGAGTTGGCCTCTAACAATGTGCTCCGACTACCTCTATCGAAAGTCCTTAGACTGATACCCCAGGTGCGTTCCTAACGTTTTGGCAGCGTAGGCGGATCAGTCCGATTTCATCGAGACTGAACCACCCATAACCAGAGGTTATGGTTTGGCTGCGAAAGCAAAATTTAAACTCGTGACCATCTCCTGGCTGTGAATCCGAGCGCCACGGCAGCCGTCAACGCACACGCCTGCCTTCGGTATCCCAGACCTCGACTTCGCCGATACTGAGATCGCGGACCGGCTGCTCGATTACTGCGAGGTCGCCGACCAAGACCCAGGTCAGCGCCTCGGGCCTGAAATAGGCCCGCGCGAGCCGGTTCACATCGTCCAAGATCAGGGCGTCCAGTCGCTCCTTGCGGCGCTCGGCCCAGTCATAGGGACGGCCGAAGGCCGCGTTCCGGACCATGGAGCCGACCACCGCGCCGGCGCTTTCGAAGCGCCCCGGCAGGCTGAGCGACTGGCTCTTGACGAACAGTGACAGCTCGTCCTCCATCGCCGGCTCATCCCCGGTCAGTGCGCCGATCTCGCCGATGATCTCGACCACCGACTCCGCCGTGCGGTCGGTCTGAACCGATGTAGAGATGCCCCACAGGCGTTGCGCAACCGCCGGAGCCGCGCCGCTGTTGATGCCATAGGACCAGCCTTTTTCCACGCGTAGGTTTTCCGCCAGCCGCGCGGTGATGCCGCCGCCCAACACATAATTGGCCGCATCCAGGGTCAGGGACTTTTCGTGGCTGGTGGATGGCACCAGGCGGCCGGCCCTGATTGATGTCTGGGGCGCGCCGGGCCTGTCGACCAGAATGATGCGCGGCCGCTCCCGCCCGGCCACGTCGGCGATCGCCGGTGACTCCGGGAGTGGCGTATTCGGCGCCTTCCAGCTGCCGAAGACCTTTTCAAGCTCCTCTCTGATCTCCGCTAGCGTCGTGTCGCCGACCACGAAGACCGCGGCATTGTCGGGCCTGACCATGGCTCCATGGAAGGCGCCGAGATCCGCCAGTTCAAGCGTTGTCACCGCGGCGGCCCGGTCCCATCTGGCGGCATAGGGGTGTCCGGGCCCGTAGACCGCCGTGGAGAGGACGCGGCGGGCCACGCTGTTGGGACTCGACTTGCTGTTTTCGATGGATTGCAGCGTGGCGACGCGCCAGCGCTCCATATCCTCATCCCGGAAGGCGGGCCAGCGCACCGCCTCGGCCAGCAGCTCCAGCGATTCCGGCAGGTTGCGTTTGATGGCCGACAGCCTGGCCGACGCGTTATGGCGCGATGCGCTAAAGCCGATGCTGGCGCCGAGCCGCTCTTGAGCCTCGGTATAGTCCGAGCGCTTTATGCCCCGCGGCCCGTCATTCATCAGGGCGAAGGTGGCGCTCGATGTGCCGATGCCCGCCGCCTGCTCGGCAATGGTACCGGCGTTCTCGAACACCAGGGACAGGTTGACCAGCGGCACCTCGTGGCGTTCCGCCAGCACCACCTTGATGCCGCTGGACAGCACCGTCTCCTGCATCTCCGGCAGGTCGAGCGCGAGGGAGTTGGCCACCACGGGTAAGCGGCTGCGGTCAGCCTGGGGCGCGGTGGTGCTATGCCGGCCGAACGGCAATACGGTGAGCTGGTGTGATCCCTCTGACAGCCACGTCTCGGCGGCCTGGCGGATGTCCTCCCGGCTGGCCTGGCGCGTCCACGCCATGTCCTGGTCGACGAAGCCGGGATCGCCGGCATAGAGCTCGCCCTGAGCCAGGACCTGGCCCTTGAAGCCGACCCGCTCCATGGCGCGGATGGCCGACGCCTCGACAGCGTTGACGACGCGCGACAATTCGGACTTGTCGGGCCCGTCGGCGATAAACTCGGCGAGAACGGACGCCACTACCTGCTCCACGTCCGCGACCTCTGCCTCCGCCCGCAGGTTGACGCTTACGTCGAACAGGCTGGCTGCTTCGAAGGGTTGAACTGTAGCCGAGACACTCGTGGCGAGCTCATGGCCTTCGACCAGCGCCTTGTAGAGCCGGGAGTTCGGACCGCTGCCGAGCATGTAGCCGGCAAGGTCGAGCAACGCCTTGTCCTGCGTCCGCCATCCGGGCACCACCCAGGCGCGGTGCAGCACGGTCTGTGCCACCTTGTCGTACATGACGTCGCTCGTATCGCGGGTCCGCTCGGGCACGCGCGACGTGATGCGAAAGAGCGGCGGGCCGGCGGCGATATGGCCGAAATATTTCTCCATCAGTGGCCGCGCCGTGGCCGCGTCGATGTCGCCGGACAGCACAATAACGGTGTTGGCGGCGCCGTAATACTGCTTGAACCAGCCGTGCACGTCTTCCAACGACGCTGCGTCCAGGTCGGCCATGGAGCCGATGGTGGAGTGGTGATAGGGATGGCCCTCGGGGAACAATGCCGCCATGAGGCGGCTGGAGACCAGGCCATAGGGCTGACCCTCGCGCTGGCGTTTCTCGTTTTTCACGATGCCGCGTTCCGCGTCCAGCACCTCCTGGGTGACCGCACCTAGAAGATGGCCCATGCGGTCGGATTCGAGCCATAGGGTGAGCTCCAAGGCCGGGGTCGGCACGGTCTGGAAATAGTTGGTGCGATCCAGCCAGGTGGTGCCGTTCAGGCCGGTGGCGCCGGCGTCGGACAGCGTCTCGAACCAGCTTCCGGAGAAATTCTCCGAGCCGCGAAACATGATATGCTCGAAGAGATGCGCAAAGCCGGTTTTGCCACGGGGCTCGTCCTTGGAGCCCACATGGTACCACACCCCGACCGAGATGATCGGCGCCTTGCGGTCTTCGTGCACGATCACCCTGAGGCCGTTGTCCAGGGTGAACTTTTCGTAAGGGACAAGCTGTTCTGCCAAGGCGCTGGCCGCCATGCCAATCGCCAAGCCGGCGATCACGAAGACCGATGTCAGTTTCCGCATTGAGATAATCCTCTTCGTCGTATGTTCTTGTGTTTGCAGTTAAAGACGTTTGGGAGCACGAAAACGTCTAATAAAATGCGGCGCTACTCGGCGGACTTGTGCTCTTCCTGCCATTCCCCGATGGACAAGATCAAACAGCGGTCGGGCCGATCCGACACGGTATTCTCCCCCGCCTGACCACCAGAGCATCACCGCCGTCGGCGATAGGCCAGAAGGCCAGCGCCGGTAAGGAAGACGGTGCCGGGCACGACGCCATAGAGCACGATCTTGAAATAGTCGACCTGGTGCAGCTCCAGATCGAGCCGGTTGTCGAGCGGTGCGGGACGGGACATGTCGATGGGGTATTCTCCGTGGCTGAGCCAGCGGAGCGCGCTCGTCAGCAGAAACGAATTGGCGTTGCGGCCGGATTCTTGCGAGTCCATGACGCCCGAGGTCATGAAATCAGCGTCGCCGAGCACGACCAGCCGCCGGGCCGCGCCGTCGATCTCGCGCTCCAGTGCAAAGCCGAGCGCTGCGCCGTCGAGCGCCTCGCCGCCTTCCGACCGCAACGACGCCCGCGTCGGGTCGAAGGCAAGGATTGGAGTCGCATCGAAGACGCCGGCCCCGGAAGGCCGCAAGGCTGTAACACCCGGCGTCACCACCGGGCTTCGCGCTAGCGCACCCGGTGCGGAAAAGCCAAGCGTAGCGCCTTCCGGCGCGAATTCGGCGAACACCGTCTCTTCAGGATAGTCCTCCCGCGGTTGGATTACCTGTCCTTCGAGCAGGGTCAGACCGAATTCCGACAGGATTGGATTGAGCGCCTGCTGGCTTCCCGGCTCGCCGAGGATCATGAGGCTGCGGCCTGCGTCGATGTAACGGCGCAGATTTGCCAGCGCCGTCTCGGAATAGGGCTGCTTGGGCGCCGCCAGGACCAGGATGCCGACATGATCCGGCACAGGCTTATCCAGGGTCAGCTCCACGATGTCGAAGCCGAGATTGACGACGGCGCGCCGGCTGGAGACCACCGACATGATGGCCTGGTGGCTCTCAGGACCGCGCCGAAATGCGCTGCGCTCGCCCTGGCCGGTGACGTAGGCGATGGTCTGTCCGCCGTCCAGGAGGCGTTTGAAACCGGTGCTAAAATCCCGTTCCGAAGGACGGTGAAAGCGGTCGTCGAACGTGCGGACCACGATGCTGCGGCCGCCCCAATGGAGCACATAGACCGGGCGGTAGAGCTCCGGCGCCAGATCGATGATGGCGTCCACCTCCTCGCGCGTCAGAAAGTTCTCCAAAGGGAGCCGGTTCTGCTCGGCGAACTCGCGGGCCAGCTCTTCGTCGCTCTTGCCGGGGTTGCGGGCGTACAGGCGTTCGTTCTCGGTCGGCGCCCAGTAGAAGACGTAGTCGACCTCAAAGTGCGGGTTGGCGAAAACGAACCGTTCGAACGTAGTCCGGAAGGACCAGTTGCGCAATCGCGGCAGGTAGCGCGTGGCCTCGCCGTGGAGGACGTTGGCATAGACGGTGGCGCTCCAGGGCCCCGTGATGCGTTCCATCACCGCTTGACTGCCGGGCGATAGGGAATTGCGCTTGGTGCGCGACATGTCCTTGAAGGTGGTCAGTGCCGGCAGCGAGGTGACGACGCCGAAGACGATCACTGCCGCCGCTACGCCGGCCATCCTGCCGTAGCGCAGGGCCCGCGAATCGAAGCTGCGCCCGGCCGCGAGCTTGAGATAGGTCAGGCTCAGAAACAGAGTGATGATGGCGAGGAAATAGGCGACGTCCTTCGAGGTCACGAGCCCGAGGATCATGTAGTGGGCACGCCCGGCAATGGACAGCCAGTACGCAATGTCGTTGACCAGGGGGATGCGCTGGCCCACTTGGCCGATGAAGGTCAGGACGGCCAACAGCGCGAAGGTGCTGATGGCCGCGACAACCTGATGCTGGGTAAGCGAGGACATGAAGAGGCCGACGGCCGCATAGGCCAGGGCCAGGAGATAGATGGCGAGCATCCCGGACAGGGCGAGCGCGAAGTCCAGATGGTCGACGAACAGGCCCGTGGTCGCCGTGAGCGCCAGCAGGAAGCCGACGAACAGCAGGAAATAGCCGGCCACGGCGAGATACTTGCCGAGCACGATCTGCGTCAGACTCACCGGCGAGGACAAGAGCAGCTTGATGGAGCCCGAATGCAGCTCCCGGGCAATCAGCCCCATGGTCAGAAGCGGCACGTAGTAGAACAGGTTCCGCTGCGCCGTAACGAAGACGCCCGACAGATTGTTGTTCAGCACCCCAAAGGTCACCGAGCCGCCGCCTTGGCCAAGGAACTGTAGCACCGAGACGTTGGCAAGCCTGTCCGTGTAGCTGATGGACGTCAGCACGATGAAGATGATCAGCAGGAGCCAGGCGATGGGCGAGTAAAACAGCGATTTGAGCTCGCTCAAAGCAATGCGGACCGTGGCGTTCATCCGATCGTCTCCCCGCGCCACATCAGTGCCGCCGCCGGGAAGCGATGAGCCCGGCGCCGGACAGGAACAGCGCGCCGGGGATCACGCCGTAAAGCACGATCTTCACGTAATCGACCTGGCGCAGCTCCAGATGCATGGTCCGGTCGATGGGTACGGGCCGTGACGTATCGATGGGATAGGCGCCATGGCTGAGCCAGCGAAAGGTGGCGAAAAGCAAAGAGCCCTTGATGGCCGACAGGCCCTGCAGATCCTGCGAATCCTCCACCGCCGAGGATAGAAAGTCGGCGTCGCCCAGCACCGCCACGCGCTGGTTTCGGCCGCCCACATCACGCTCCAGCGCAAAGCCGAGGGCGGCTCTGTCGATGGCGAGGACGGACGTGGCCGTGAAGGGCCCCTGCCCAGTCTGCTGCAGCGCCGCCGCGCCGGGCAGCGCGACGGTATCCCCTTCCGCTCCTGCGAGCGGCGCGAAGCCGAGGGCCGCGCCCTCTGCCGTGAAACGCGCGAACACCAGATCCTCGGGGAAGTCGTCATTGGATTGAACAAGCTGGCCAGCGAGTTGGGCGAGACCGAGGTCCGATAACACCGGAGCGAGGGCCTCGTAGCTTGCGGGCTCGGTGTAGACCAACAGGCTGCCGCCGCCGGCGACGTAATCGCGCAGATGGCCAAGCGCGGCATCGGAATAGGACGCCAGGGGTGCTGCCAGGACCAGGATGTCCACATGCTCGGGCACCGGCCGGTCCAGGGCCAGCTCCTCGATATCGAAGCCGAGATTGACAAGCGCGAAGCGCCGGGAGACTTGCCCCATGTTCCGGAAGTGGTTGGCGCCGCCACGCATGCGTGCACGCCGCTCCCCCTGGCCGGTCACATAGGCGACGGTCTGCGGGCCCTGGGTGAGACGCTTGAGCCCAGTGCTAAAGGTCAATTCCTGGGGCTGGTAGATGCCATCGGCAAAGGTCCTGACCAGTGCCGTGTTGCCATCATGCGACAGCACGTAGAGGGACCGGCTCTCCTCCGCATCCAGATCGAACGCCGCGGCGGCCTCTTCAGGCGACACGAACGCGTCGAAATCCATCCGGTTCTGATAGGCGTAGAGATAGGCGAGCTCGGCGTTGGACTTGCCGGGGTTCCGGTCGTAGAGCCGGCTGTTCGCCGACAGCGCGTAGTAGTGGACGCTATCGATCGTCATGTCCGGGTTCACCCTGAGATACTGATCGAACAGGCTGCGAGACATGCGTTTTTCGAAGCCCGGCAGGAAGGACCACGAGTTATTGTCCAGCACATTGGCGTAGGCCGTGACGCGCCACGGACCCTGGACCTCGGCCATCACCGCCTGGCTTCCCTTCGACAACGTCATGCGCTTGTCGCGGGTCGCGTCCTTGTAAAAAGTCAAAGCCGGCAGTGAGGTCACGGCACCGAAGGCAACCACGGCGCCGATCGCGCCGGCGGTCTTGGCCGCGCGCACGGTCCGGGACTCGAAGCTCCGCCTGGCCGACAGCTTGAGATAAGTCAGGGCCAGGAACAGGGCAGCGATGGCAACGAAGTAGAACACATCCTTGGAGGAGATCAGACCCTGGCGGAACATATCGGCGCGGCCAGCAACCGACAGCCAATAGGTAATATCGTCCAGCACCGGGACGCGCTGGCCCCAGCTTCCGATAAAGCTGAACACGGTAAGCACCGCCAGGGTGCCGAGCGCGGCGACGATTTGATGGCTGGTCAGCGAGGACATAAGGAGGCCGACGGCGGCATAGGCGCAGGCCAAGAGATAAACGCCGAGGACACCGGCGAGAGCCAGCCCGTAGTCGAGGTGGTCGATGAAGACACCGCTGGCTATCACCAACCCCAGCATGAACACCATCATGAGCAGGAAATACGCCATCACGGCGAGATACTTGCCGAACACGATCTGGCCGAGATCGACCGGCGAGGAGAGCAGCAGTTTGATCGACCCGGAGTGCACCTCGCGGGCGATAAGCCCCATCGTCAGAAGCGGCACGTAGAGGAACAGATTGTTCTGCAGCGTGTTGGTGACGCCGAAGAACTGGGCGAACATGATGACCGTATAGGACGCGTCTCCAAGATACCGCGCCAGGGCCTCCAGCCGCTGAATAAACGACATGGAGGTCTGCACGATCATGACGATCAGCAACAGCCAGGCGATGGGGCTGTAGAACAGCGACCTCAGTTCGCCGAGAGCGATGCGCAGCGCTGGACTCATTTGCGGAAACTCCCGCCCAATTGCATTTGTTGGGACGTGGATTGGTTCAAATCAAGCTCACGCCGCCTCGGCCACGTGATTGCCGGAGAGCCGCGCGAACACCTGCTCCAACGTCGAGCGCTCGAAGCTCAACTCGCGCAGCCGCCAGCCACCCGCCACACTGGCGAGGACCAACTCGTCGGAAATGTCCGTGTCGGGGGCGATCACCAGGCGCGCCTTCTTCGGGCCCAGGAAGGCAACGCTCTCCACCCCCGGCAGCGCCAAAAGCTCCGCCTCGCCCGGCGGATTGTCGAAGCGGACGATCAGCGAGCGCGGCTTGACCACGCTGGCGAACGCTTCCATGGAGCCGTCGAAGACGATGCGCCCCTGCTCGATCATCATGATGTCGTCGCACAAGGCCTCCACCTCCGGCAGGATGTGGGTCGAGATCAGCAAGGTCCGCTCGGCGGCGATCTCCTTGATGAGCTCGCGTACCGCCAAGATCTGATTGGGGTCGAGCCCGTTGGTCGGCTCGTCGAGCACCACCAGCGCCGGCTGGTGCAGGATCGCCTGGGCCAGCCCGACCCGCTGCCGGAAGCCGCCCGACAAGGCGCCGATCAGCCGCTTGCAGAAGTGGGCGACGCCGCAGCGCTCCATAGCCGCCCCCACGGCATCCGCAACTTCCCCCGCCGGCAGACGGCGCAAGGCGGCGCAATGGCGCAGATACTCCTCCACCGTGAATTCGGTGTAGAGCGGCGCCTGCTGCGGCAGGAAGCCGATCTCCCGCTTCGCTTCCAGCGGTTCCTCGCGGATGCTCTTGCCGTTGATCAGAACATCGCCCTCGGTCGGGTACAACACCCCGCACATGATGTTCATGGTCGTCGACTTACCGGCACCGTTGGAGCCGAGAAGCCCGACGATGCCGGGCTTGTTGATCTCGAAGGCGACGTGGCGCACCGCCCAGTCTTTCGAATAGCGGTGCGACAAGTCGCGGACACTTACGATGGGTTCATTCAACGCGAGAACACTCCTTAGTCAGAACCGTGCCCCTTTTGATTAGCCGTCAGATATTAGCCGATACGCGAATGAAGAGCGTGCGACCGCCGAAGAACGAACCTCCGGTGAAGTATTTGGGAATACCCATATCGCCACCGATGGAGGTTTGCAAAAACGGCTTGTTCTTGCCCCTCAAGAGGTCGGTGCCCCGCAAGGCGATCCGGGTATCCACGCCAGCGATCTCAAGGAGATATTCCACCCTCAGATCGAGGGTTTTGATCTGCTCGTTGTAATTGTGAACGGAAAAAGGGTTGAAGGAGGACAGACGTCGCCCCTGAATGCTGTAGAGCAGGCTGGCATCGACTTTGTACTTGCGGTAGGTCAGCCCGGCGGTGCCGGAATGTTTGGGCGACCCGGTCAATGGGACGCCGTCGATCTCGACAAAGCCGTTGGGGTCGATAAACGCCGGGACGAAGAATTCGCGCGTCCTTGAACCGTCGGTGTAGGTGTAGTTGGCCAAAACGCCGAAGCCGGACCAGAACCCGGGCAGCATGTCGAGCTGGCGCTCGCCCGCAAGCTCCAGGCCCCAGATGGTGGCAATATCGTCATCATTGCGGGGTTCGGTTACGCTGACCTCGATGGGATCGGGCAACGGGTTGAAGAAAGGAATGTCGGGAAGGTCCAGGTCTTCCGGCAGGATCTCAACGCCACCAAGCCTTGCGTTGGACTGCAGGGAGTTTTTGAACCTCTTGTAGAAGACCGACGCCTTCACCACGCCGATGCTCTGGCTATACCACTCCAACGACCAGTCGAAATTGAAGGTTTTGGCGGGTTTCAGGTCTGGATTGCCTTGGAACACGCTGAGCAGCGGACGGTCGCCGGCTTGGCTGCGCTGCGGATTCAGAAACAGTTGGAGAGTCTGGCGGTCCGTGATTTGCACCAAACTGGGGCGGGAAACGGTCGTGAAAAAGCCAAACCGCGCAATCAGATTCTCGGTAAACCGGTAGTTGGCCTGGACCCTGGGCAGCACGTTCGTCAGGGTCCTGCTGGCGGTTATGAATTGTCCGAACTCTTCCGTAAAACCCGGTACGAAAAGATCGTTCTCATCGCGGACAAACGGGACCGTAAAGAACGTCGAACCGACTTTGACACGGTCGACGCGAAGACCCCCGACGACTTCGAGCTTGCCGAGATCCACACGCGTCTGAAAATAGGCCGCCAATGTGTTTTCCGACGTGTCCTGGTCCGACCTCAGCCGCTGTTCGAGCGAGCCGATCGGCCGTGTGGTCAAAACCCCATCACTCACGAGTTGATCCAGATTGGCGATGACCGCCTCGTAGCTTTCGCGCGTCAGCCGGTCGAAATCAGCTTCGGCCCCGACATCCGTCAGGAACCCCGGACCAAAAGCGAGCCCAATCTCGGACAGCAGCACGTCGCCCACCGGATCGAAGCCCAGGCTTTCCCGCTCCGAGGCATTTTGCGCAAACGTCTCGTTCTCATATTTGACGCCGATCTCGATGTATTTGAGATGATCGTGGTCGAAATCCCGCTTGACGCTGCCTTCGATGGTGTAGCTGTCGCCCCGGCCCGGGAACAGGCCCTGATCTGCGAAACTTGTGAGCGGCAGATTGTCGATCGTGTTGAAGAAGGTAAACCCCTGCTCGTTCAGCAATGGAAGGATAAATGTATTGCGCTGGCCGGGAACAAGAGGCGCAAAGAGCGAGATGATCCGTCCGTCCGCGGTCACGTTTTGCCGCGCCGCATCGGTAAGGAGAGCCGGATCGATCACCGGGGCAGGACGACGCCCGTCCGACAGGCCGCTGGCTTGGTCGCCGATTTGAATGAGGAAGTTCTGTCCTGTGTCGTTCTTAGAGACCGAGTAGCCGAAATTGTAGTTGAGCGTCCAAGGCCCGGTGACCGTCTTGCCGCGGAAACTGAAGACCGTCCCAGAACTCACAGCGTTAGGTGTGAGATCGGCAGTACGCCCGACACCGGCGAGCAAGCCCGAACCAAAGAATCGCCCAAGCCGAGGGTCGCTTCTGAACGGATCCTCGGTCACGAGGACCAAGCGCTCCTCACCCCCCAGCTCGGCGACGGGCCCCTGATCGTAGCGCGCCTGTGTCGAGAAGTCGGTCGCCGCATTGTAACGATTTGCGGTCGAGCGGATGTGGGTCACGTCGAAGCGCAGATCCGTGTGCACGCCGACCTGTTTCTGCACCGCGCCGACGATCAGGAGCGTGTCGTCCTTGGTTGACGAGAAGTTGACCGTGGACGAGCGCACGTAGACGTCATCGACGCCCTCCTCGAATGGAAAGACACGCCTCGGGTCAAGATCAAACTGACTGCGGACCGGCATTTCGTCGGTGCCTGCGGGCAGGTACTGTCCCAGCAGGATCGACCGCGAGCCAAAGTCATAATTGAGGTTGGTCGTTTCCCGCTCTCGGTAGGAGACCGAGAAGCTGACCCCGAAATCGTTGGCCGCGCCGAACGAGGCAGACAGGGTGCTGCCGATGAGGAACTCGTCGCCGAAGTCCTTGCCGGTCCGGCCATACTCGCCGTTGAAGCTGGCATAGCGGCGGTCGCGATCCAAAGGCGACTTGGTTTCGATTTCCACCAAGCCGCCGGCGCCGTTGGAATCCTGGTTTGGCAGCAAAGTCTTGCTGATGGTCACGCTCTCGATGGATTCGGTCAATATCCCGGCCAGGTTCGGCGAGCGGCCGATGCCCGTGCCGTCCAGGAGCGTGATGCCGTTGAGCTCGATCTGGTTGAGGTCCGGCTCCAGACCGCGAATGATGATGTTGGTTCCGTCACCGGTGTTGGGGTCCGGGATGAACGCCACGCCCGGCGCCCGGCGCAGCGCCTCCGAGATGGTGGTGCCGTTGAAGCTTCCGAGCGCGTCTGCGGACAGCACGGTCTGCGAGTTCTCCGCCGTGCGCTCCCGGTTCAGGCTCTGGGCGCGGGCCGAGCGGGTGCCGAACACCACCACCTGCTCGATGGTCGCGGCCAGCGCGAAATTGCGCTCCAACAGCTCGCCGTCGGAAACCGTGATCCGGCCCCGGGCCTCGCCATAGCCGAGATAGGAGACGCGCAGCGTGTAGGTTCCGGACCGCACTGCCGGAAAGCGAAATCGGCCCAGCGTGTCAGTGCGCGCCCGCTGGCCGGTCTCCATGATCTCGACCAGCGCACCCTTCAGATTGCCGCCGTTCTTGCCGTCGGTAATCTCGCCGGTGACCGAGCCCCTGCCGTCCACCTCGGACGGACCCAAAGGGCCATCCGCGCCGGTTTGATTGCCGTCGGAAACCCGGCTCGTTTCCGATTGCTGAAGCATTGCAAGCTGGGTGCCAGAACCGTTTTCAACGGCACCGACCTTCTCCAGCGAGATGATGGTCACCTCGCCTTCCTCCCCGAGCGAGTATCTCAATCCCGTGCCTTGAAGAAGCCGGCCGAGAGCTTCATACGGCCCGAGATCGCCGGTAACTTCCGGCGCCGCCTTGCCTTTGACCAGGGAGGCCGGCGCCACAACAACGATGTCCGTTTGTTCGGAAAACTCCAGGAGCGCGTTTTGCAGAGGCTGGGCATCGATATCGATCTTCTTGGTTGGTTCGTCGGCGCTGGCCGCGTTCAGCGCCGCGGACAGCGCGAATACCGACACCATGCCCAGAACCCTGGCTTTCCCCCCGACTCTTTTTACGACTCTCGTCATCGTTTACTCCCCCGTGATCCTTTGCTGCGGTGCTGCGGCCTGAGGGCCGCCGCATGCCGGTTTTCCGGCTTCTGGGGTAGTGACGAGTGGGGACGTTGAATCGTCTACAACACGCCTTTTTCGATTACGACCATGGGCGATTTAGCGGTCTAGGCTGGATCGTCCTTACGCCTGAGAACGACGCGGTTGCCGCTTGTTCGATCCGCTTCGAGCTCCAGGGCCGCCGTGAGGCCACGGATCATCTGGTCGATCTGTCCCGACCGGAACCCGGCGGTGACCCGGAGATCGCCCAGATCGTCGGTCGCCAACAAGATTTCGCCGTCGTAATAGCGGTTGGCATCGGCAATGACTTCGCGAAGCGCTTCGTCGGCATAGAGCAGCCGGCCCATGCGCCACGCGGCGACGGCCTCCACCGGTTTCTCGCGGACCACAACGTCCCCGCGCGACGCCGAGACGATCTCCTGGCCAGCGGTCAACACGTTCCTGACCGGCGGTGCCGCGGTCGCGAATACCGTGTCACCGATCCGGTCGACCTCAACCGTGCCTTCCAAGACAGTGATCGTGACCTCTTCGACGCCATGGCGCATGTCGAACTTCGTACCGACGACGCGAACGCGGGTCTCTCCGGCCATGACCACAAACGGCCGGGCGGGGTCTTTCTCGATCGAGAAAAATGCCTCGCCGCTGGCAAGCGTGACCCGGCGCTCGGCGCCTGAGAAGTCGGTCTCGATCTCTGACCGGGCGCCGAGCGTCACGAGGCTCCCGTCCGGCAGCACCACGTCGCGGATCTCGGCAACCTTCGTGGCGTGGACGGCCTCGCCCGGGCCCAATGCGGCATTCTGCAGGACGATCCCGCCGATAACCACGATAACCAGCGCCGCCGCGGCGGCGCCGACCACAGGCTGCACTCCGAGAACCGGCTCCGGCATCCACCCAGCCAACCGATCAAGCAGCCTTCGAACGAACCCTTCCGGCGCCGCAGGCTGCGGATTCACGGCAGGAGCAGGCTCCGCGACCAGATCGGCCAGTTCTTGTGCGCCGTCCATACCGGCCCAAAGCCGCCGTGCCCGACGATATTCGGCGCGGCGTACCGGGTCATCCGCCAGCCAAGTCTCGAACGCCCGGCGATCGGCATCGCTGGCATCGTCGGACGACAGATGCACCAGCCAGAGCGAGATCTGTTCCTGTATTGTCATATCGTCGGTCATCGTCAACGGCATCTCTCAATCCTCATTGCCGGCATCGGTCGCGGCATCCCCCATCGCGGACAGGCATTCGGCGAATGCCATAGCAACATGATACTTCACGGTCGTTTGCGACAGCCCGGTCCGCTTGGAAAGGTCGACATAGCTGAGCCCATGGACCCGCTGAAGCAACAAGAGTTCGCGCCTCTTCTTCGGCAGGCGTTCAAGCACCTGCCGCAAGACGCCCAGCTCCTCCTTCCCTAATAAGACGCGTTCGGGGGTCAAATCGTCGAGATCGGCGTGTATGGTTTTTCCGTCTTCGGCGATCTGCTTGAGGTGCCCGTTGCGGGACTTGGCGACTTTGTGATGGTCGAGGACGATGTTGCGCGCAGTGGTGATCAGGAACGCCTTCGGATTCCGGACCGCATGGGGCGCGTCGAGCGCCGCGAACTTGGTGAAAGCGGTCTGCGCCACATCCTCCGGGTCCGGCGGTCCGGAGCCAAAAGTCCCATGAACGTAACGGCAGAGATCGCTCCAGAACCGGCGGTAGACATCGCCCAGGAATCCATCGCGGTCCGGTCCCAAATTCACACTTTGAGACGCCGAGATACTTTTGCTGTGGCTTCCGTTAGGCATTTTTTCGTTTTTAGCATTTGCCGGGGAGCCTCCCTCACTCCCCATGAAGTTTTTATATCTAATACAAGACTGCCACTAAAAGCAAGCAAGACTTGCTAATAGTATACGTAGCATCTTTTATAAGATACCGCAATTTTTTATTACATATATACTTCAAAATTTTTTTATGTCCATCATCAATTAGTTGGACACAAGAAATCCTTCGGTCCAATTACTAATCCAACCGCCGTCGATCGGATCCGCGAACGCGCCGAGCCGAGGCCCGACCGGACGCTGGACTCCCTGCAAAGATAAAGACGACTAGCGCGGCAAAATCGTCCAGATCGCCAGGCCGGATCGGAGCGCGAAAGCGACGATTCGGCCGCTTCGGTCGTCTTATGGTTGACGACTGTCCAGTGGTCCCTCTCTGGAAACACGGTGCGTCTCTCACTGTTAGAGCACTTGGCCTGCGCGGTTAAAAACCCTCCGCGCAGGTTCTTTATCGAAATAATGTTGCCCCAGCGATTCAGTATAAATGGCACGCAGAGGCTGCGCTCGATTCCGCTTGGCCCGCGGTCATCGCTCGCCTGTGCGCCTACGAAAAAGTCCGGCTCCGGAATTTCGCATCCCCTCTTCCGCGAAGGGAATTCCCTATCACGTAGAATTTTTCCCTGCTTTGATGTTTAGGGAATTCACGAATGGGACCTAAGAATTCTCTGGGATCAGCGCTCGGAACTCGACGCCTCTACCCCGAAATGGCGAAGATTTCCTGTATTTTCCCTATTGAACAGGGAAATCGGCCCAACGAATAGAAGAGACGCGTCCACTCCAGACTGCTTCCTCCGCCACTAAGTTGTTGATTAATATGAATTTTTCGTGATTTGGTGGAGCGCGGCTTCGCCGGCCCAAATCGGAACATTTCTCGAACAAGCCCATTTTGCAAACATTTTGCAAACGAGAAAATAGAGCGGTCAGTGCGAAGTAAGGCAATCTGTTGCCGAAATGTTCTGTGCCGTGCATTGTATGTGAGCCGTTTCATCGGGCTTCAAGATTTGGCGAATTGAAAGCGCCAAATAGATGCAAGCTCGGCTGACGCATAATGTTAATCTTACTACCTGAGTTTTTGGACGCCACAATCACAAACATCGAAACTAAAGAATGCAAAAAGAAAATTCGAAATCCAAACATCTTGAGCCACCCGTCCGAGATGTGAAGGCAGAGTTAGGACGCACAACCTTCGACACCGCTATTCAACTCATTCCTGGGGTCGGTAGTTTGATCTCAGGATATCTGCAGGTCTTATTGCCATCGAAAGGGGACAAGGGGCGCGAGTTCTGGGAGGATCAAATAACGGAACAGGTCAACAGGAACGCAACGGACGTCGAAGAGTTGTCGGACTGTCGACGTGTTTCCATTGAAGGCTTCGCAGCCAGATTTCTAGCGGCGTTGATCAAAGACTGCCCTGATGGCCTACGTAGCAAGCATTACGAAATCCCAGAACTCATGAGAATGTTTCCAGGATCCTCAAAACAAGAGATACAAGATTCGGCCTACGATTTGCAGAGATTTGGCCTAGTGAACGTGATGTCGCTGGTTAACGGCTGGCGGGTCAGACTTGCGGAGGACGCCTACGAGCAGGTGGACCATCAATTCATGGATTGGAACACCCGTGAAGATGCGAGAGTGCTCGCGAATCTCATGATTGAAATGAATTCTGGAGATTCTCGTGAACTCCAGGCCAACTTGGGTTGGGAAAGACGGCGTTTCAATCCTGCGTTAAGAATGGTCCTAGCCCACATGCCAGAGCGCTGTATCCGACGTGTGGACCAATTTGACTACGTTGCTATAGGACTGGGTATGACGGCCGAGAGCCGTGCGGCATTGCGACACTTTTTGGAGAGATAGTGACCTTGGTTCAGATCACAGTTTGTCGAACCACTTCTACGACGAAAAACGGAACTCTCCATATACTCGGCGGAGATGCCTCCAACGCCGCCTCGCAGGCACGCTGATCTTGCTCCGCGTCGCCACCCGATACACCGATGCCGCCGATCAGCAGGCCGTTTTCGAAGATCGCGTATCCACCGGGAACGGCCGTAACGCGGGGGTGTTGCGACAGAGGGGCAACCGCCGGATCCTGGATGACCTGGTTCCAGACATGGGTTGGATAGCC
>JAKSBY010000251.1 GCA_022360855.1 Sphingomonadales bacterium
GGCCGAGGCGCTCAACCCGGTGCCGATCACGGAATGGCCGGTGCCCTGGGAAAACAGCCGGCCGCGCGATCCCTTCGCCGCCGGGGCCGACGCCGTCTGGTTTGTCGGCCAGCGCGGCGACTATATGGCGCGCCTGAACCCTGAAACCGGGAACTTCGACCAAGTGCCGCTCGACCCCGGCACCGGGCTGCACAATCTGATCGTCGGCAGGGGCGGGACGGTCTGGTATGCCGGCAACCGCAAGGCGCATATCGGGCGCTATCACCCGGACGAAGGCAGGATCGAAAAAATCCCTATGCCCGACGCCAATGCCCGCGACCCGCATACGCTGGTCTTCGGGCCGCAGGGGGAAATCTGGTTCACCATGCAGCACGGCAACTTCGTCGGCCGCCTAGACACGGCGAGCCGGGCCGTCGACCTCGTCAAGGTCCCGACCCGCTCGGCACGGCCCTACGGCATCGTCGTCGCGCCCTCCGGCCGGCCCTGGATCGTGCTGTTCGGCACCAACAAGCTCGCCACAGTCGATCCCGCGACCCTGGCGCTCATCGAGATCGCGCTGCCACGCGCCGAGGCCCGGCCCCGGCGCCTCGGCCTGACCTCCGACGGTGGCGTCTGGTATGTCGACTATGTCGGCGGCTTTCTCGGCCGTTACGATCCCGGCTCCGGCGCGTTCGGCGAATGGCCCCTGCCCTCCGGCGCGGGCGCCAAGCCCTATGGCATCGTGGTCGATAGTAAGGACAGGATCTGGCTCGTAGAGACCGGCCCGTCACCAAACCGCTTCGTCGGTTTCGACCCGGCCGAAGCGACGTTTTTCAGCGTCACCGACATCCCGTCCGGCGCCGGCTCGGTGCGGCATATGCATTATCGGGCGGAAACCGGCGAAGTCTGGTTCGGCACCGACGCCAACACCGTCGGCCGCGCGGTCGTGGAATAGCGCTCAGCTCAGCAGGGATCGCGGGATTCATAGGCCTCCGGCCGGTCCGGCTCGCCGCCTACCGCCAACGCCAGCCAACGGCAAACCACATAGAAGATCGGCGTGAATACCAGGCCGAAAGCGGTGACGCCAAGCATGCCGAAGAACACTGCGGTGCCCAGCGACTGCCGCATCTCGTAGCCGGCGCCGGACGCAATCGCCAGCGGTACGACGCCGAGGATGAAGGCGAAGGAGGTCATGATGATCGGCCGGAGCCGGAGCTTGGCCGCCTGGGCCGCCGCGTCGAAGCGGTTGAGCCCTTCGTCTTCCGCCTGTTTGGCGAATTCGACGATCAGGATGGCGTTCTTGGCCGCCAGCCCGATCAGAACGACGAATCCGATCTGCACCAGGATATTGACGTCGAACCCGCGCAACAGCACGCCCGACAGCGCCGATAAGAGGCACATGGGCACGATCAGGATCACCGCCAGCGGCAATGTCAGGCTCTCATAGAGCGCCGCCAGAAGCAGGAACACGAAAACCACCGCCATCACGAAGGCGATTCCCGCCGTGTTGCCGGCGAGCTTGGCCTGCAGGGCAAGCTCGGTCCACTCATAGGTGAAGCCTCGCGGCAGGGACGTCTCGGCCAGGCCCGCCATCGCATCGAGCGCCTCGCCCGTGGAGTAGCCAGACGCGATATCTCCCTGCACCGCGGCGGCGGGAAACAGGTTGTAGCGGGCGACGCGATTGGGCCCCGTGATATCCCGGAAGGTGGCGACCGAGCCGATCGGCGCCATATCCCCGTTTGCGTTGCGGGTCCTCAGCATGCCGATATCGTGCGGCGTCTTCCGGTACGGCTCGTCGGCTTGCGCCGTTACGCGAAAAGTCTTTCCGAAGGCATTGAAATCATTGACATATGCCGATCCGAGGTAGACTTCCAACGTCTCGAAGATGTCTTCCACGGCGATGCCGAGCTGCTCCGCCTTGACGCGGTCGATCTCGGCATAGAGCTGCGGTGTCCGCGTATTGAAAAGCGTGAAGACCGAGGTCGCCTCGGGCAAGCCGTTGGCCGCGCCGGAGAGCCCGAACGCCGCTGCTTCCAGGTCGCGAAGTCCGATCCCGGCCCGATCCTGCACATACATCTTGAAGCCGCCGGCATTGCCGATGCCCTGCACCGGCGGCGGCGGGATCACCAGGATAAACGCATCCAGATAGCTGGCGTAGAGCGCCCTGAGATCGTTCAGAAC
>JAKSBY010000214.1 GCA_022360855.1 Sphingomonadales bacterium
AATGTGCCGATGTATTGCCTATAGCATCCGGTTGGGGACCACAGGCAGTGATTTCCTGCCCTATGTTAATCCTTTCGGCCTTGTGTGAAAACAACTCAAAATGCCAGTAAATTCAAGGAACTGCAACAGATTTTTGGGCTTAATAGGGGCCCTTCTATGGTCATTTCCGGCCCTGTCCGCGTCGCTGCCCGATCTCGATGAACAGCAGGCGCAGTGGCTGGGCGACCGAATCTTCGCCAACGAGTGTGCCAGGAAGGTTCCCTGCCTTACCAGTTGGAATGCGGGCGAGCAGTTTCCGTCCCTGGGAATCGGCCATTTCATCTGGTACCCGGCGGGTCAATCCGGCCCCTTTGTGGAGACATTTCCCGCGCTACTTGAGTATTTGCGGAACAACGGGGTCCCGCTGCCGGATTGGTTGCGCGTAGCCGAGGGAGCACCCTGGCCGGACCGTGAAACTTTTAATGAGCAATTGCACAGCGATGCCATGGTACAGCTGCGCCAGTTGCTGCTCGAAACAAAGGACTTGCAAATCCGCTTTATCGTGGGGCAGTTCTACCGGGACATGTCACGACTGTATGAACAGGACGTGGTGCCGCCTACCGAACTGGATCGACTCATCCGGTCCCTGGGTCATAACAATGCTCCCCATGGTATTTACGCTTTGATCGACTACGTGCACTTCAAAGGCTGGGGCACGGCACAGTCGGAACGATACCAGGGTCAGGGCTGGGGTTTGCTCCAGGTATTGGAGACCATGAACGAGCAGGAGGCGAAGCTGGAGAATTTTGTCGCGGCGGCAACGGCGGTGTTGCACCGGCGCGTGGACCTTGCGCCACCTGAACGGAACGAACAACGCTGGCTGGCCGGCTGGTTAAATCGGGTTAATACCTATCTGCCGGCCGACTTCTAAACCGCTTCCAGTCACCGGCAAACTTGCCGCTTGAGCTTATTCCATTTACCCTTCAGCCTCCTCTGCCCGCTGCCCCACCTGATTGCGCGAAAACCATGAGCTACGAAAGACCCAATATTGCCGCCATGGCCGGTTACACCCCCGGTGAACAACCGCGCGAGGGTTCGGTAATCAAGTTGAATACCAACGAGAATCCC
>JAKSBY010000725.1 GCA_022360855.1 Sphingomonadales bacterium
ACCGCCCTGTTGCTCGCCCTGATGACGGCGCTCTTCCTCGGTATCGGCTTTCTGGTTGGCGGCCAAACCGGCATCATCATTGCGCTCGTCGTCGCGCTCGGCATGAACCTATTCGCCTACTGGAACTCCGATAAGCTCGTGCTTCGGATGTACAGGGCGCAGCCCGCAACGAAAGCGAACGCGGCAGGCCTGATTCGCATCGTCGAGGAGCTCGCGCGGCGCGCGGACCTGCCGATGCCCAAGGTCTACGTCATCGACAACCCGCAACCGAACGCTTTCGCCACAGGACGCAACCCGCAAAATGCCGCGGTTGCCGCGACCACGGGCCTCCTCAACAACCTGACCGAGCAAGAAGTCGCCGGCGTGATGGCGCACGAGCTCGCCCACGTCCGCAATCGCGACACGCTCATCATGACGATCACCGCGACGATCGCCGGTGCGATTTCGATGCTTGCGACCTTCGCGCTCTTTTTCGGCGGCAACCGCAACAGCCCCCTCGGCATCGTCGGGCCGCTCTTGGTCATGATCCTCGGGCCGATCGCGGCCGCCCTCGTGCAAATGGCGGTCAGCCGTTCGCGCGAATATGAGGCGGATCGGGTCGGCGCGGAGATTTGCGGCGAGCCGCTCTGGCTCGCTTCGGCGCTCGAACGTCTCGGCGTGATGTCGGGCCGGATCGACAACAAGACGGCCGAGGAGAATCCCGCGACCGCGCATCTCTTCATCGTCAACCCGCTGCACGCTCACCAGGTGGACAGTCTGTTCAGCACCCACCCGAGCCTCAAGAAACGCATCGCGCGCCTGCACGAGATGGCGGGTGCGACCCCGTCTGTTCAACGCGCGTCGGGGCCCTGGGGTTAGTTATGATCGCGCTGGATCATGTCGGCGGCCTTTTCGCCGATCATGATCGTCGGCGCGTTGGTGTTGCCGGAGGGGATCTGCGGCATGATCGAGGCATCGGCGACGCGGAGGCCCGCAATGCCGTGCACCCGGAGCCGCGCGTCGACGACCGCCATCGGGTCATCGCCCATCTTGCAAGTGCCGACCGGGTGATACACCGTGCTCGCCGTCTCGCGCACGTATTGGGCTAACGCCTCGTCGCTCTCGACATCCGGGCCCGGCCGCTGCTCGGAGACGACGCACGACGCGATAG